>JAIVWR010000001.1:0-26687 GCA_048636435.1 Acidobacteriota bacterium
CCTTCCTCTACCTGCATGGCCCAGCCACGGACGGCGAAGCGCCACCTCTCTCGCAGGTCTTAGAGCTGCCCGAGGGCCTGTTCATGGCCCTCATCGAGCTGGACAGCCGCAATCAGCCCGCCCTGGCCGGCCTCAGCCTTCTCGATTCCTCAGCCGCCGAGCTCCTGGAGCCAGCGCCGGCCTTGGAGCAGGGTCTCCGCCCCTTCCGCCAGCGCTCGGACAACCTGGCGCCCAATGGCCTGATGTCGCCCGCCCTGGCCGTCGACACCGACAACGACGGTCTGGACGAACTGGTTCTCCTGGACACGGGCCTGAGCGACGGCGTTGCCGCCGCCTTCTATCTCACCTTTCGCTGGACTGGCTCCGACCTGCACTGGCAACGAGTAGCGCCGCCCCTGGAGGACGCCTCGGCCGATCTGCCCACCCAGGCCGTCCTGGACTATCTGGCGGCTGTAGCAGCCGCCACCGCCACCGCCGAGCCCTGGCAAGATTTCCAGCGCTTTCTCGTTTGGCAGTGGCTAACCGGCAGCGACGAGCCGATCTCTGAAGAGCTCCTGCACGAGGTCGCCGACAACGACAGCGAGGCCGCACTCGCGGCGGCTCGCCGAAAGCTGGAAGCCACTCGCGCGCTCTTCAGCCAGGCCTTCAACCTCCAGTCGCCCGACCGCCAGAAGCTCCAGCCCTGGCCGGATTTCGTAAACGGCTTTCGTAATGCCACCGGCGCCGAGGTGGAGGAGATGCTGCCGCCCACCCAACAAGACGAGCGCATGTCCGTACAGGTGGTCATCATCGCCTTCAGCCGTGAGGGGCCGGACATGGTCCAGCGGCGGTTTCGAGTCACCTATGAGCTCGTCCAGAGCGAAGAGGGCTGGCGCCTGGACGACCTCGATGCCAAGGAGGAGCGTCCACCGGAATAGCTTGACATCGCTTAACGCCCTGGGCTAACATCAATTAGAAAATCGAATAGGGCCCGCAGACGCTCTTATCCAGAGTGGTGGAGGGAACGGCCCAAGGAAACCCGGCAACCGATCCGTCCCTGAGTGGCTTGCTCAAGGCCGGACACGGTGCCAAGTCCGACCCTTCGGTCTAGGCGAAGGGAAAGATGAGAGCGGGTGGATGGAAAGAACTTCTCACACCACGAGAAGTTTTTTGTTATGCCCCGCCGTCGGTGAGGTCATACTTGCAAGGCATAAAGGCTATCGAGTGGGCGAACGGTAGGGTCCGCCTCCTGGACCAGACTCGCCTCCCCCACCAGGAAGCGTACCTGGAGCTGGACGACCACCGCCAGATGGCGGCGGCCATCCGCGAGATGCGCGTGCGAGGCGCCCCCCTCATCGGCATCGCCGCCGCTTACGGCATGGCCCTCGGCGCCCGCCATATCGAGACCTCGAGCATGCAGCACTTCCTGGCCCAACTGCGGCCTATCGCTGAGGCCCTGGCGGCTACCCGCCCTACCGCCGTCAATCTCTCCTGGGCCCTCGAGCGCATGACCCTGGCCGCGGAGGCGGCTGCCGACCCTCAGGCAGCCCAAGAGGCGCTGGTGGCGGAGGCCCTGCGCATCCACCAGGAGGGCGCGGACGCCGACCGCCGCCTGGGCCAACACGGCGCTCAGCTCATCCCCGCCGGCTCCGCCGTCCTCACCCACTGCAACACCGGCTCCCTGGCCACCGGCGGCAGCGGCACTGCCCTGGGCGTCATCCGGGCGGCCTGGGAGCAGGGCAAGCTCTCGCGCGTCTATGTCAGCGAGACGCGCCCCCTCCTTCAGGGGGCACGCCTCACCGCCTGGGAGCTGGCCCGCGACGGCATCCCCGCCACCCTCATCGCCGATGGCGCTGCCGGCTTCCTCATGCGCCGCCGCGACGCCATCGCCTGCGTCATCGTGGGAGCCGACCGTATCGCCGCCAACGGCGACGTCGCCAACAAGATCGGCACCTACACCCTGGCCGTCCTGGCCAGCGAGCACTCCATCCCCTTCTACGTCGCGGCCCCCACCAGCACCATCGACCTGACCACCGCCACCGGCGACCAGATACCCATCGAGGAGCGCTCGGCGGAAGAGCTGACCGCCTTCGCCGACGTAACCGTAGCCCCCGCTGGCACCGACGCCCTGAACCCCGCCTTCGACGTCACGCCCCACCGCTACGTCTCAGCCATCATCAGCGAGAGAGGCATCGTCCGCGACCCGTACGCCAAGTCCCTGCCGCAGCTCTTCCAGCAGGAGGGGGTTCGCCATGCCTGAAGCCCGGGTGGCGATCATCGGCGGCAGCGGCTTCTACCAGATGGAGGGCCTGACCGATGTCGAGGAGGCCCGTATCGAGAAGACCCCCTTCGGCCAGCCCAGCGACGCCATCGTCATCGGCACCCTCGACGGCGTGCGAGTGGCCTTCCTGCCCCGCCACGGCCGCGGCCACCGCCTCCTCCCCTCCGAGGTGCCGGCGCGGGCCAACGTCTATGCCCTCAAGACCCTGGGGGTGGAGTTCATCATCGCCGTGAGCGCTGTCGGCAGCCTGCGTCAGCAGATCGAGCCGCGCCACCTGGCCGTGCCCGACCAGCTCATCGACCGCACCAAGGGCCGCCCCGCCACGTTCTTCGGTCAGGGCCTGGCGGCCCACATCGCCTTCGCCGAGCCCTTCTGCCCCGTCCTGCGAGCCAACCTCTGCCAATCGGCCAGCAAGGCCGACGCTACTGTTCACGACGGCGGCACCCTGGTGGTCATGGAGGGCCCCGCCTTCTCGACCAAGGCTGAGTCCAACCTCTATCGTTCCTGGGGAGCCGACCTCATCGTCATGACCGCCCTGCCCGAGGCCAAGCTGGCCCGCGAGGCCGAGCTCTGCTATGCCACCCTGGCCTGCGTCACCGACTACGATTGCTGGCACGAGGGCCACGAATCGGTGACGGCCGAGATGATCGTGTCGAACCTCGCCAAGACGGTCGAGGTCGCCCAGCGGACGGTGCGCCTGGCCCTGGCCGGACTGCCCACCCGCCGCGATTGCCTCTGCGCCAGCGCCCTCCGGGACGCCCTCATCACCCCCCTTGACATCGTGCCCGAGGAAACCAAGAGCAACCTGGCGCCCATCATCGGCAAGTACATAGTCGGCGGGCCGGCGGGAAGTTGACGATGCTGACCGACAGGCTGAAGGAGAGCATCTTCGGGGCCAAGGCAACGGCCAAGCAACGGGTGGAGTACGTCGTGGAGCGCCTCGTCGACCCGGAGGCTATCCGGCCCCTGCTGGAAGGACAGCGAACCTACGCCGCCTACGCCCTGGCCCACCTGGACCCACGCCTGTTCCCCCGCAGCGAGTGGTGGCATGCCCGCGGCCCTCAAGGCCGGGCGCTGGTCGTCCACTCACGCACCGGCCTGGGCCCCGCCCTGGTCGCCCTGGGCGATCCCCAGGCCCTGGATGCCCTCTTCCGCCTCCACCCGGGCCCCCGCCTCACCTTCGCCACCTTCCAGCCAGACCATCTGGCCGTCGCCCAGCGCCACTTCGTCCTATCGCGGCCGGGGCCTTCCCTGCGCATGTCCGTGTCGGCCGCCAGCTTTCAGCCGGCCGCGGGGCCTGCGCAGCGTCTCCACCGGGCGGACATCGGGGCGGTCAACGCCCTCCAGCGCAGCGAGGGCTTCGGCTTCTATCCGGCCGCCGTGCTGGACGACGGGGTGTACTATGGCGTCTATGCCGACCAGAGGCTGGTCGCCATGGCCGGCACCCACGTGGTGGCCCCCTCCCAGGGCCTGGCCCTGGTGGGCAACATCATGACCCATCCTCGCTATCGAGGGCAGGGCTATGGCAGCGTCGCCACCAGCGCCGTCACCGTCGAGCTGCTCAAGACCTGCGCCGATGTGCTGCTGACGGTCGACGCCAGGAACAAGACTGCCATCCGCCTCTATGAACGGCTGGGCTACCGGGAGGAGTGCCGCCTCATCGAGTCAGGGGCGCGGCGAAAGGACATGATCGGCATCGTCGCCTTGGTGCGGCGTGCCCTCGCTCGTCGCCGGGCCGAGGATGGACGAGAGATAGTGGTGCTTAATCATCAGGTTGAAAGAAAGGCTTCGGAAGGAGGCCAATAGGTGCAAACGAAGTCGTCTGTGCACTTCGAAGTGAAGGACCTGAGCCTGGCCCCCGAGGGCTTGCTGCGCATCGAGTGGGCCGCGCGCGAGATGCCGGTCATCGACATCATCCGCCGGCGCTTCCAGAAGGAGAAGCCCCTGGCAGGCGTGCGCGTCTCCGCCTGCCTGCATGTCACCACCGAGACCGCCAACCTGGCCCTCGCCCTGGTCGACGGCGGCGCCCAGCTCGCCCTCTGCGCCAGCAATCCCCTCTCCACCCAGGACGATGTCGCAGCGGCCCTGGTCAGCGAGTACAACATCCCCGTGTTCGCCATCCGCGGCGCGGACACCGAGACCTACTACCGCCACATCCAGGCCGCCCTGGCTCAGCGGCCCCAGATAACCCTCGACGACGGCGCCGACCTGGTGAGCACCCTCCACAAGGAGCACCGAGATCTCCTGCCCGACGTCCTTGCCGGCACCGAGGAGACCACCACCGGCGTCATCCGCCTGCAGGCCATGGCCAACGACGGCGCCCTCGCCTACGCCATCATCGCCGTCAACGACGCCGACACCAAGCACTTGTTCGATAACCGCTACGGCACCGGCCAGAGCACCATCGACGGCATCACTCGCGCCACCAACGTCCTCTGGGCGGGCAAGACCGTGGTCGTGGCCGGCTACGGCTGGTGCGGCCGCGGCGTCGCCATGCGCGCCCACGGCCTCGGCGCCCAGGTCGTGGTGGCCGAGGTGAAGCCCGTGCGCGCCCTTGAGGCGGCCATGGATGGCTTCCGCGTGATGCCCATGACCGAGGCCGCCAGGATCGGCGACATCCTCATTACCGTCACCGGAGACGTAAACGTCATCAGCAAAGAGCATTTCCAGGTGATGAAGGACGGAGCCATCCTGGCCAACTCCGGCCACTTCAACGTCGAGCTGAACATCGCCGCCCTCGAGGACATGGCCGAGGCCAAGCGCCAGATCCGCACCCATGTAGTGGAATATCGGCTTAAGGACGGCCGCCGCATCTTCCTGCTGGCAGAGGGCCGCCTCATCAACCTGGCCGCCGCCGAGGGCCATCCCGCCAGCGTCATGGACATGAGCTTCGCCAACCAGGCCCTCTGCGCGGAGCATATCGCCCGCCGTCCGGAGCGCCTGCCCCCGGCTGTCCATGGCGTGCCCACCGACATCGACCAGGAGGTGGCCCGCCTCAAGCTTCGCTCCATGAACATCGACATCGACGAACTGACCGCCGAGCAGCACAAATACCTGGAGAGCTGGGAAGCCGGAACAGAATAGGACCCCAAGGAGGAAAAACCATGCCCATGCGCATGACCCTGATGAGCTCCCCATCCATGCTGGTCACCTCAGAGTCGGTGACCGAGGGCCATCCCGATAAGATGTGCGACCAGATCGCCGACGCCGTCCTGGACGACATCCTGCGCCACGACCCGTCCGCCCGCGTGGCCTGCGAGGTAGCGACCACCACCGGTCTGGTGGTTATCATCGGCGAGATCTCCACAAGCCACCACGTGGACTACACCAAGATCGCCCGCCAGACCATCCACGAGATCGGCTACACCAAGCCCGAGTACGGCTTCGACACCGAGAGCTGCGGCGTGATCGTATCGGTCAAGGAGCAATCGCCCGACATCGCCGAGGCGGTGAGCACGCCCCTCGAGGTGCGCGAGGGGTGGGAGAAAGCCGAGGAGCTTGAGTTGGGAGCCGGCGATCAGGGCATCATGCTCGGCTTCGCCTGCAACGAGACGCCGGAGCTTATGCCCCTGCCCATCTCCCTGGCCCACAAGCTCTGCCACCGCCTGGCCCAGGTGCGCAAAGAAGGAATAATCCCCTATCTCCGCCCCGACGGCAAATCGCAGGTGACGGTCGAGTACTCTTTCGGCGTACCCAGGCGGGTGAAGACGGTGGTGGTCTCCAGCCAGCACGATGACGGCGTCGAGCTTGCCCATCTCCAGGCCGATATCATGGAACACGTAGTGCACCACGTCATCCCTGCCGGACTTCTCAACAGCGAGACCACCTATCGCATCAACCCCAGCGGCAGGTTCGTCATCGGCGGCCCCAAGGGCGATTCCGGCCTCTCCGGCCGCAAGAACATCGTCGACGCCTACGGCTCCAGCGGCCGCCACGGCGGCGGCTCCTACTCGGGCAAGGACCCCACCAAGGTCGACCGCTCCTGCTCCTATGCCGCCCGCTACGTGACCAAGAACATCGTCGCTGCTGGCCTCGCCGACCGTGCAGAGATCGAGCTCGCCTACGCCATTGGGGTCGCCCACCCCGTCTCCGTCTCCCTGGAGACCTTCGGCACCCAAAACGTCGACCACGAGGTCATCGATGGGCTAATCAAGAAGCACTTCGACCTGCGGCCGGCGGCGATAGTGCGCCACCTCGACCTGCGGCGGCCCATCTACAGGGCTACCGCCACCTATGGCCACTTCGGCCGCGAGGACATCGACGCCCCCTGGGAGAGAACAGACAAGGCCGATCTCTTGCGGCGAGAGGCTGGCCTGCCCCAGGCCGAGGGGGCCCGCCGCTAGGCCCATGTACGCCTTGGTTCTGGCTGGCGGCAAGGGCGAACGCCTGCGTCCTCTCTCCGAAGATCGGCCCAAGCCGATGGTCCTCCTGGCCGGCAAGCCCATCCTTGAGTACCACCTGACCTGGCTGCGCGACCATGGTGTCACCCACGCCCTCCTCCTCTGCGGCTACCGGTCCGATGTGATTCAGAGCTACTTCGGCGACGGCCGCCGCTTGGGACTGACCATCGAGTACTCGCTGGAGGACGAGCCCCTGGGACGAGGCGGCGCCTTCAAGCTCGCCTTCAGCCGCGTGCCCCCCTCGGAAGAGCTGCTCATCGGCACCAACGGCGACGTCCTTTGCAACCAGCCCCTGGCCCCCATCCTGCGCGCCCATCGCACCTCGGGGGCGGTGGCCACCGTCATGCTGACCCGCTTCGTCAGCCCCTATGGCATCGTGCGCGTGGCCCGCGACGGGCGCATCATCCGCTTCGAGGAGAAGCCGCGCCTGCCCCACTGGATAAACGCCGGCCTCTACGTTCTCTCCCGCCCCTTCTTCGACCTCCTGCCGGACCTGGGCGACCACGAGGACACCGTCTTCCCCCTGCTGGCCGACAGGGGCCAGTTGCGGGCCTACCGCGCCCGCGGCTACTGGCGCTCCATCGATACGATCAAGGACCTGACGGAGGCGGCCCAGGATCTGCCCCTGTTCGCCCCGGAAGAGCCGGAGCCAGCTCGCTAGGAAAGGGCTTTCAGTGATGACAACCGAGATCAAGTTCGGCACCGACGGCTGGCGGGCCATCATCGCCGAGGACTTCACCTTCCCGAACGTCCGCGCCTGCGCCCAGAGCGTCGCCCTCTACCTGAAGGAGACCGGCCTGGCCCAGCGAGGGCTGGTCGTGGGCTATGATACCCGCTTCGCCTCCGAGGACTTCGCCGCCGCCGTCGCCGAGGTGGCGGCCGCCAACGGCATCCACGCCTACCTGTGCGACTCGCCCGTGCCCACGCCCGTAGTCAGCCACACCCTCCTCGAGAGGAAGGCCGGCGGCGCAGTGGTCATCACCGCCAGCCACAACTCCGCCCAATGGTCCGGCTTCAAGTACAAGCCCGAGTACGCCAGCAGCGCCTCGCCCGAGACCATCGCCCGCCTCGAGGAGCCCCTGCCCTCCATCCTGGCCTCCGATGTGCCTCGTCTGCCCCTGGCCGAAGCCCAGAAGCGGGGCCTGGTGGAGCTCATCAGCCCCCGCCAGCCCTATCTTGAGCACCTGGCCGAGCTGGTCGACCTGGAGGCCCTGCGAGCCGCAGGACTGCGAGTCGTCATCGATTCCATGTACGGGGCAGCCATCGGCTGGTTGCCGCAGCTCCTGGCCGGTGGGACCACCCAGGTGCAGGAGCTGCACGGCGAGCGCAACCCGCTGTTCCCCGGCCTTCAGCCGGAGCCCATCGCCCGCCACCTGGGCGCGCTCATCGATACCGTCAAGGCGACCAGCGCCGACGTCGGCCTGGCCACCGACGGCGATGGCGACCGCGTGGGCATCATCGACGAGAAGGGCGAGTTCATCAACCAGCACCAGGTGTTCGCCCTCCTCGCCTACTACCTGCTGGAGGTACGCGGCCAGCGCGGGCCCATGGTCAAATCGGTCACCAGCACCCGCATGATCCAGCGCCTGGGCGAGCTGTACGACGTCGCCGTGCACGAGACCCCCGTCGGCTTCAAGTTCCTGGGCCCCACGATGATCGCCGAGGATGCCCTCATAGCCGGCGAGGAGAGTGGCGGCTTCGCCTTCCGCCATCACCCGCCCGACCGCGACGGCATCCTCTCCTCCCTCTACTTCCTCGACCTCATGGCCCGCCGTGGCCGCCGCCCCTCTGAACTCGTCGCCGAGCTGTACGAGAAGGTGGGGCCCCACTACTACGACCGCATCGACATCCGCCTGGAGCCAGAGCAGAAGACCGACCTGATCGAACGCCTGTCCCGCGCCCGCCCCGAGCGGCTGGCCGGCCTGAGGGTCGTTCAGACTGACACCACCGACGGCTTCCGCTTTTGCCTGGAGGGCGGGGAGTGGCTGCTCGTTCGCTTCTCGGGCACCGAGCCCCTGCTGCGCATCTACACCGAGGTGCAAGACCAGAGCCTGGTGCAGAAGCTTCTAGCGGCCGGAAAGGAACTGGTTGGGCTGTAGCCATGAGCATACTAGATGACCTCGCCGCCTACCAGAGGATCGACCCCCAGGGGATGCTGGCCCGCATCCGCGACCTGCCCCACCAGTGTCGAGCGGCCTGGCAGGAGGTCCAGACCCTGGAGCTGCCGGACGACTACTGCGACATCGACAAGGTGGTCATCCTGGGCATGGGCGGCTCGGCCATCGCCGGCGATTTCCTGCGCTCCCTGGTAGCCCTGGAGAGCCCCGTCCCCATCTTCAGCCATCGCGACTACGAGCTGCCCCTCCTGGTGGACGGCAGGACGCTCCTGATAGCGTCCAGCTACAGCGGCAACACCGAGGAGGTGCTGTCCTGCTTCGAGCGTGGCCTGGGCACGGGGGCTAAGAAGGTGGTCATCACCGGCGGCGGCAAGCTCCTGACCACGGCCCGCGCCAATGGCGTCCCTGCCTTCGTCTTTCACTACGAGTCGGAGCCTCGGGCCGCCCTGGGCTATGGCATCATGCCCCTCCTGGCCATCGCCCAGAAGGTGGGCATAGTGGCCGACAAGGACGAGGACGTGGACGAGGCCATCGCCGCCATGCTGGGCCTGGCGACCCGCATCGACGAGACGGTGCCCCTGGACCGCAACCCCGCCAAGCAGCTCGCCCAGCGGCTACACGGGCGGCTGCCCGTAATCTACAGCGCGGGCATCCTGGCTCAGGTGGCCCGCCGCTGGAAGGGCCAGCTCAACGAGACCAGTAAGATGTGGTGCTTCTACGAAGAGCTGCCCGAGGCCAATCACAACGCCCTCGTCGGATATGGCCTGCCCAAGGAGATCGCAGCCAAGGCCCTGGTGGTCTTTCTGCGAGCGCCCTCCCTCCATCCGCGCATTCTCCTGCGCTACGAGCTTACCCAAACGGCCCTCGAGGAGGCAGGCGTGGAGAGCGCGACGGTTGACGCCGAAGGGAAGAGCCCTCTGGCCCAGATCATGAGCGCCGTCCTCTTCGGCGACTGGGTGAGCTTGTACCTAGCGGTTCTGAATGGCGTGGAGCCTGCGCCCACTCCGCCCATCGCCAAGCTGAAGGACCGGCTGGCCGGCCGCTAGCGCTTGGTGTACTGAGGCGCCTTGCGGGCTCGCTTGAGCCCGTACTTCTTGCGCTCCTTCACCCGTGCGTCGCGGGTCAGGAGCCCAGCCTTGCGGAGAGTCGGCTTGTACTGCTCGTCGGCGACCAACAGCGCCCGCGCGACGCCGTGGGCGATCGCCTCGGCCCAACCAGTGGTGCCGCCGCCGTTTATCTTCACCTGCACGTTGAACTTGTCCAGGGTCTCGGTGAGAAGCAACGGCTGGCGGACGGTGATCTGGTAGACCAGCCGGGTGAACACCTCCTCGATGGGCCTGCCGTTGATGACGATCGTGCCTGTGCCCGGATACAAGCGCACCCTGGCCACCGCCCTCTTGCGCCGACCCGTCCCGTAGTAGTAGTGCTCCCCCTCGATGACCTGTTCTTCGCCCACTTTCCTTCGTCCTCCTAGCCGGAAGCTGCCTCGCCGGCCGCCTCTTGCGCCTTCTGGCCACCCTTCACCTGGGCCTCGTGGGGATGCTCCGGCCCGGCGTAAACCTTGAGGTTGCGCAGCAGCTTTCGCCCCAGGCGATTGTGGGGCAGCATGCCCCGCACCGCCATCTCGATGACTCGAGTGGGCCTGCTGGCCATCAACTCGCCCAGCGTGACGCTCTTCAGCCCGCCCGGATAGCCGGAGTGGCGATAGTAGACCTTATCGCTTAGCTTCTTGCCGGTCACCCGCACGCGCGCGGCGTTCACCACGATGACGTAGTCGCCCATCTCCAGATGAGGCGAATAGGTGGGCTTGTGCTTGCCCCGCAAAACGCGGGCTATGCGCGTTGCCAGACGCCCCAGGATCTGGTCGGCCGCGTCTACCACCAGCCACTCGCGGGTGATATCGCCGCCCTTCAGATTAAAGGTCCGTGTTCTCTTCGTGGCCACTTTCACTCAAACCCTCGTACTCTACAGCCATCAGACAGAGCCCCCGCGGCGGCGCCGGCGTAGCGGCTGCCCCTCGCTGGGCCGACGCCAGCAGGCCGCGGAAGTCCTCCACCGTCTGCTTGCCCAGGCCCACCTTCACCAGCGCCCCTGCCGTCCGCCGCACCTGCTGCAGCAGGAACGAATTGCCTTCGATGTCGAACGTCACCCAGGAGCTCCGACGCCGCACCTCGGCCCTGTACACCGTTCGCACAGTCCTGCCGGGGGCGGACGGTGAAGCGAAGGCCGCGAGATCGTGCTCTCCCACAAGGTGCTGGGCTGCTGCCTGCATCGCCTCTACGTCCAGAGGCTTGGCAATGTGCCAGCAGTAGCCCCTGAGAAGGGCCGGCCGCTGCCGCCCGTTATACATGAGGTAACGATACCACCGCCTCTTGGCCTGCCGGCGCACCTGAAAGCTTAGCGGCACCTCACGGACCGAACGCACGACGATGTCCTCAGGAAGATGAACGTTCAGGGCCCGCACGAACACCTCCACCTCGTAGGGCGCCCGCGTCCGAAAGGAGGCTACCTGCCCCTCGGCGTGGACACCGGCGTCGGTGCGACCGGCCAGCGCCACCCTCGTTCGTTCGCCTGTCAGCTTGTTCAGCGCTTTCTCCAGCTCCCCCTGGATGGTGGGGACATTCTTCTGATACTGGGAGCCAGCATAGGCCGCTCCGTCATACTCCACCACCAGGGCAATTCTCCGAAAGGACCTTTCCTCCCCGTCCTGCTCGACCACCACGATGACAACCCGCCACCCGCCGGCTGGCCGACAGGCTCCCTACTGCTTCTTCTTCTCCTCCTCCTCCTCCTCTTCCTCCTCCACCAGCTCCAGCTGGGCCATCCGGGCGCCATCGCCCTGACGCGGCCCCAGCTTGATGATGCGCGTATAGCCGCCGGGCCGACTGGCATAGCGAGGCCCCAGCTCATCGAAGATCTTCTTCACCACATCCTTGTCGCTCACGATGCGCAGGGCCCGTCGGCGGGCGTGAAGAGTTCCATGCCTGCCCAGCGTGATCACCTTCTCGGCGATGCTCCGCAGTTCCTTCGCCTTGGCCTCGGTGGTCACGATCTTCTCATGGCGTAGAAGATCGGTCACCTGGTTGCGAAACATAGCCAGACGATGGCTTGGGGAGCGACCCAGCCTGCGTCCGGCGATACGGTGCGCCATGTCGGCCTAGCCCTCGCTCTCCTCGCTGACCTCTTCCTTCAGCTTTTGCAGCATCCGCTGCCACTCGGCCAGCTCTTCGCCCTCTTCTTTAGCCGCAGGCGCTGGCTCTTCCGCCTTGGCCTTAGCCTTAGCCTTAGCCTTAGGCTTGGCCTTGGCCTCGGCCTCCTCTCCCTCAGCCGGCGCGGCCACCGCCTCCTCAGCAGGCGCTGGCGCCGCCACCTCGGCCGCTTCCGGCAGCGCTGCCTCTTCGACGACCACCACTGGCTCCGCCGCTACAGCCGCTGCCTCCTCGCCACGACCGACCACTGCCGGCAGCCCTTCCTCCTCGATCACCGAGGGGACCTCGACCGGCACTTCCTCCTCCACCGTCTCCTCGGGCAGGAAGTCTAGCTCCCGCAGGCGCGTCTTGAGCTCATCGTAGGACTTGCGGCCGAAGTTGCGTAGGGCGAGAAGTTCGTCCTCGCTCTTCTCCAGCACCTCACCCACCGTCATCAGCCCGCTGCGCTTCAGGCAGTTGTAGGCCCGCACCGACAGACTGAGGTCCTCAATGGCCGTGTTGTAGCGGTCGGCCGTTAGGACCGTGCCCGCACCCAGACCGTGTTCCACCACCGGCGGCGCCGGCTTGCCCAACTGACTGAACGGGGAGAGCTGCTCCAAAAGGATATCGGCACTCTGGCTCATGGCGTCCACGCCGGTGATGGTTCCGTCCGTCCACGCCTCCAGCACCAGGCGGTCATAGTTGCTGATCTGGCCCACGCGGGTGCGCTCCACCCTATAGTTCACCTTGCGCACCGGCGTGAAAATGGCGTCCACCGGGATTACCCCGATGGCCAGTTCATCGCTCGCCCCCGCCGGGACGTAGCCATGGCCCTGCTCCACGTTGAACTCCACCCTCAGCTCCCCCTCCGCCGAATCCAGCGTGGCCAGGTGCAGCTCAGGGTTGAGGATCTCATAGTCCGGCGGAACTTGGATGTCGGCGGCGGTTATTCCCCCTTCACGACCGCTCACCTCCAGCAGCAGCGTGCCCGGCTGGTCGGACAGAGCCCGCAGCCGCAGCTCCTTCACGTTCAGGAGGAACTCGATGGTGTCCTCCTTCATGTGAGGAATGGTAGAGAACTCGTGCTGTATGCCGTCGATGCGCACCGAGGTAATTGCAGCGCCCAGCAGAGAGCTGAGAAGAACCCTCCTCAAGGAATTGCCCACGGTGGTGCCGAAGCCCGGCTCCAGAGGCTCGGCGACGATGCACACATAGTTGTCGTCGCTCTCCACAATCTCAATCTGGGGAACGACCAATTGGGTCACAGAGACCCACCTCCTCACTCTGGCAACAAGCGGTTGCTAACGCGAGTAGTACTCAACAACAGTAGCCGGGTCGAACTTGGCGGCGATGTCTTCCATGGTGGGTGGCGATAGCACCCGACCCGTCATCTGCTCACCGTCCAGGCTCAGCCAGGATGGAAGAGACCGCTCAGCCACCTGCTCCTTGACTACCTGGAAGATTCCACTCTTCGCCCCCCTCGCCGTCCAACCGATGACATCGTTCACCTTGATGACGTGAGAGGGGATATCGGCCTTGCGGCCGTTTACGCTGATATGACCATGCAGCACCCACTGGCGGGCCTGGTTGCGCGAATCGGCGAAGCCCAGACGATAGACAACATTGTCCAGGCGCATCTCCATGATGCGCAGCAGATCCTCGCCGGTGATGCCCTTGTTCCGCACCGCCTCCCTGTAATAGCGGCGGAACTGGCGCTCCATCAGGCCGTAGGTGGAGCGCGCCTTCTGCTTCTCCCGCAGCTGAAGGCCGCGGTCGGACACCCTGCGGCGCCGCATAGAGCGGCGCCCGGGTGCGTAGGGACGGCGCTCGAAGGGACAGCGGGGAGTGTAGCACTTCTCCCCTTTCAGATAGAGCTTTTCGGCCAAGCGCCGGCATATTCGACAAACAGGTCCTCTGTAGCGTGCCACTAGCTCTCCTTCACCACCTGAGAGATAAACGTCCCCACCCTACACTCGCCGCCGCTTGGGTGCGCGACAACCGTTGTGGGGAATAGGGGTCACGTCGCGGATGCTCATCACCTGGATGCCCGCCCCCTGGAGAGAGCGAATGGCCGCCTCGCGCCCGCTACCCGGGCCCCTCACATAGACCTCCACCTGGCGCAGCCCGTGCTCCATCCCCCGCTTCGCCGCCCTATCCGCCGCTATCTGGGCAGCGTAGGGCGTACTCTTGCGAGAACCCTTGAAGCCGGCCGTGCCCGCACTGGCCCAGGCGATCACGTTGCCGTTGGGGTCAGTCAGCGTAATGATGGTATTGTTGAACGTGGACTGAATGTAGGCACGGCCCACGGGAATGTTCTTGCGCTCCCGCCGTCGTGCCCGGCCCCGGCCTTTCTTTTCAGCCATATCGCTCCTTGCTGCTTACCTGTAGTTGGCCCCTACTTCTTGGTCATCGCCCGCCGCCTGCCAGCCACCGTCTTGCGCGGGCCTCGCTTGCAACGAGCGTTGGTCCGGGTGCGCTGGCCACGCGCCGGCAGGCCACGGCGATGGCGCACCCCCCGATAGCAGTTGATCTCGATGAGGCGCTGCACATTCTGCCGCACTCCCTTGCGCAGCTCGCCTTCCACCGTATAGTTCCGGTCGATAAACTCACGGATGCGGTTGATCTCGTCGTCCGTTAGGTCCCGCACCTTGGTGGCGGGCTCCACCCGTGCGTTGTCGCAAATGTTGTGGGACAGAGTGGGCCCTATGCCGTAGATGTAGCGCAGCGACACGTCCACCCGCTTGTCCCTGGGAATGTCCACGCCAGCAATACGTGCCATAATGCCTCCTCTACCCTTGGCGCTGCTTGTGCCTCGGGTTTTCGCAGATCACCCTCACCACACCCTTGCGACGCACGATCTTGCACTTATCGCACCGTCGCTTGACCGAAGCCTGTACTTTCATCGTCAGTCCTACTACCGCCGAAAAGCCTAGCGGAGCCGATAGGTAATCCTACCACGAGTGAGGTCGTATGGCGACAACTCTACCAGCACTCGGTCCCCGGGCAGGATACGGATGAAGTGCACCCGTATCTTGCCAGAGGCGTGGGCAAGAACCAGGTGCCCGTTAGGCAGCTCTACCCGAAACACAGCATTGGGCAGCGCTTGTTTCACTACCCCTTCGACCTCTATAGCCTCTTTCTTACCCATAAACGGCCCGCAGGCCAATCACCCCCAGATAGTTTACCAGCATCCTCAAGGAAGCGTCAGCACCTCCGCCTCGCCTTCCGTGATCACTATCGTGTGCTCGAAGTGGGCGGCGAGGCTACCATCGGCTGTCCGCACCGTCCAGCCGTCGGAATCCTTCTTCGTTTGCCAATTACCGGCCGTGACCATCGGCTCCAACGCCAGCGTCATGCCCTTCTGGAGCAGCGGCCCCCGGTCGGGCGGCCCGAAGTTGGGCACCTGCGGCTCCTCGTGCATACTCCGACCGACGCCATGGCCCACGTACTCCCGCACGACAGAGAAGCCGTTCCCTTCGGCGTGAGTCTGGATAGCCGCCGAAATCTGCCCCAGACGGGCGCCGGCCTTCGCTGCCTTGATGCCCTGCCAGAGCGCCTCCTCCGTTACCCGCACAAGGCTCTCGGCCACGGGGCTTATCCTCCCGACGCCCACGGTGATGGCGGCATCGCCCACGAAACCCTTGTACGTGGCTCCCAGGTCGATGCTCACGATGTCGCCCTCCTGAAGGATGCGGCTATCCGGTATGCCATGCACCACCTCGTCGTTCAGAGACACACAAGCGCGCGCCGGGTAGCCCTGATAGTTCAGGAAGGTGGGAACCACCTTTCTCTTGGCGAACTCCCGCCGCACAATGTCGTCCAGCTTCTTGAGCATCAGCCCCGGCCGAAGCTCCTGCCGCAGCATATCCAAAACCTCGGCCACAGCCCGGCCCGCCTGCCGCATCAAGGCTATCTCCTCGGGCCCCTTCAGCTCGATAGGCATGGATTCTCGTGGGCTCCTCCCTAGGAACCCTCCACAGCCGCCAGCAGGTTCTCAGCAACATCCTCCACTGACTTATGACCGTCTATCTCCACCAGCTTGCCCCTCTCCCGGTAGTAGTCGATGAGGGGCGCCGTCTGCTGGGCATAGACCTCCAGACGCCTTCGCGCCGTCTCAGGCTTATCGTCCTCTCGCTGGTACAGCTCGCCGCCGCACTGGTCGCAACGACCAGCCTCCCGCGGCGGCTGGAAGCGCTCGTGATAGACGCTCCCGCACTGCCGACAGTTCCACCGGCCGGAGAGACGGCTCAACAGCTCGTCCTGCGGCGCCTGGATATAGACCACCTTGTCGATGGCCCTGCCCTCCCGAGCCAGGGCCTCATCCAGAGCGGTCGCCTGCTCCAGCGTGCGAGGGAAGCCGTCCAGGATGCAGCCGCCGGCACAGTCGCCCTGCGACAGGCGCTCCAGCAGCATCGCGATAGTCAAATGATCGGGCACCAGTTGGCCCTGATCGTAGTAGACCTTGGCCTGCTTCCCCAGCTCCGTCTCCTGTCTAATAGCCTCCCTGAACAGTTCCCCTGTCGTAATGTGCACCAACCCCGTCTTTTCGGCCAGGATTGCTGCCTGGGTTCCTTTGCCCACACCTGGGGCACCAAAGAGGATAACGTACAAGGGCCCTCGTCCACCCCCTAGCGGATGAAGCCCTCGTACTGACGCATCAGCAACTGGGCCTCTAGTTGGCGCATCGTATCCAGCACCACACCCACCACGATGATCAGGCCGGCGCTGGTGATGCCCAAGGATAATCCCCCTCCGCGGCCTAAACTAAGAGATTGCTCCCCCGTCAGGGCCGAGGCGAAGAAGGGTATCACCGCAACAAAGCCAAGGAAGAGAGCACCAGCCCAGGTGATGCGAATGAGCACCCGCGTAATGTACTCCGCCGTAGGGCGCCCCGGCCGGATCCCGGGGATAAAGCCCCCCTGCCGCTGCAGGTTCTCCGCCAGGTTCTGCTGCTGGAAGATAACCATCGTATAGAAAAAGGCAAAGATCACCACCAATAAGAACAGAAAGATCCAGTACCCCCAGCTTGCGGGATCGAAGACCCCCTTCACCTTGTCCGCCACGTTCGCTAACCAGACGGTGTCCGATGCCTCGAACATGCTGGCCGCATACGCCGGAAAGATCACGATCGAAAAAGCGAAGATGAGAGGGATCATCCCTGCCGAGTTCACCCGCAGCGGGATGTGCGTCTGACCCGACTGCCGGTACATCCGCCCGCCTCGGAACAGGCTGCGCGAGTACTGAACCGGGATGCGCCTCTGGGCCTCCTGGAAGAACACGATGATCCCGAGGATGAAGACGATGAACAGAACCAGCATCACAACGCCCGTCATGGCGGTCGAGGTATACACCTCGGTCCAGATCATCCGCGGTATGTTGGCGACGATGCCGGCGAAGATGAGCACCGATATGCCATTGCCGAGCCCCTTCTCAGTGATCAACTCGCCCAGCCAGACCAGGAACATGGTGCCAGCCGTCATAGTGGTGATCATGGAAAGAGTGGGTATCAAAGCATCGCCGGTAAGGCCTATCTTTGTCTCTGCCCCGAAACCGCCCAGGTTGTTGATAAGGAACAGCTGCCCGTAGCCCTGGACAATGCACATGGGTATTGTCAGATAGTGAGTGTAGATCTGGATCTGGCGCCGGCCCTGCTCCCCCTCCTTCGTCAAAGCCTGAAGTTGGGGCACTATGGGAACGAGTAGCTGCATGATGATGGAGGACGTCACGTAGGGGTAGACCCCCAGCGCAGCCACACTCATGTTCCGCAGGGCACCCCCGCTGAAGATGTTGAGGAAGCCAAGGACAGCATTCCCCTCGAAAATGTCCGACAAGGCATCCCTGTCGACGCCTGGAAGCGGCAGGTTGGCCACAAAGCGGAACACCACCAGCAGCAATAGAGTGAATATGATCTTCCACCGGACGTCCGCCTGCTGGAAAGCGTCGATGACGGCCTGGAGAAGCCGCGGCCTAGCGACGGTGGGCGCTCGCGCCATGAGCCACCTCCTCGACGCTTCCTCCAGCCGCCTCGATCTTCCCCTTGGCCACCGCCGAGAACCTGTGGGCCCGCACTATCAGGGCCTTGGTTATCTCGCCGTCGCCCAGAACCTTCACCGGCTGTCTCAAAGTCTTGATAATTCCTACCTCGCGCAGGAGTTCGGGTGTCACCTCTGTGCCCTCCTCAAAGCGCTCCAGTTGCTTCAAGTTCACGGGCGCATACTCCACCCGGAAGATGTTGGTGAAACCCCGCCGCCGGGGCAGACGCTTGATGAGAGGCGTCTGGCCTCCCTCGAAGCCTAGGCGAGGCCCGCCGCCCGAACGCGACTTCTGGCCCTTCGAGCCGCGCCCTGAATGGCTACCGTGACCGCTCCCGTCGCCGCGACCGACTCGCTTTCGCTTGTGACGAGCGCCTTTAGGGGGTCTTAACTCGTGGGCTTGCATCCCTACTCCTCCACCTCCTCCACCTCTACCAAATGGCGCACTCTAAGTATCATACCACGCACAACTGGCGAGTCGCTATGTTCCACCACCTGCCTCAAGCGCCGCAGCCCCAGGGCGCGGATAGTCCGCCGCTGGTTTGCCGCGTAGCCGATGGCGCTCTTCCTCCAGGTGATCTTAAGCTTGGTCATCGCTCCCTACGTCTCGACGGTAGCCAGAGCTCGACGGCTGGCCACCGCCGACTTGACGTCCTTCATCTGAGAAAGACCGAGCATGGTGGCTTTCACCACGTTCACCGCGTTGTCGCTGCCCAGCGACTTTGCCACCACGTCCCGAATGCCCGCCATCTGCAACACCGCTCGCACGCCCCCGCCAGCGATGAGGCCGGTGCCCGGCGGCGCCGGCTTCATGAGCACCTTGGCAGCGCCAAAGTGCACCCACACCTCGTGGGGGATAGTCGTTCCCTTCATGGGAATCTTGATCAGGTTCTTGCGCGCTATGGTGGTAGCCTTACGGATGGCTTCGGGCACCTCCCTGGCCTTGCCTATGGCCGCACCTACACGCCCCTCGCCGTCACCTACCACCACCACGGCGGTGAAGTGGAAGCGGCGGCCTCCCTTGACCACCTTGGCCACTCGGTTGATGAACACCACCTTCTCGGCCAACTCCAGCTCCAGCGGCTCGATCTTCTGGTCAGCGGCTAGGTATTTCCTGGGATTCGACATCTCTCCCCATCTCTAGATCACGAGCCCGCCCTTGCGAGCGGCATCAGCCAGCGCCTTGACCCGACCGTGAAACTTGTAGCCGCCACGGTCGAACACCACCGTCCCGATGCCTTTCTCTTGGGCACGCTCGGCCAATCGCTGCCCCACGAGGCTGGCCACCTCTGTCTTGCGCTTGCCGTTAGCCTGCTGACGGATGTCCGCCTCCAGGTCGCAGGCGGCTACCAGCGTGTGGCCGCTCTCATCATCGATCACCTGAGCATAGATGTGCTTGGGGCTGCGAAAGACGCACAAACGTGGCCTCTGGGGCGTGCCCACGACCTTCTGACGCACCCGCCGGTGTCGATGCACTCGGGCTGCTCGCGCTGTCTTCTTGCCTTTCATGACTAATGCTTAATGATCTTCCCCGCCTTGCCTGCCTTGTGGCGGACCCTCTCACCCTGATAGCGGATGCCCTTGCCCTTGTAGGGATCAGGCGGCCGCACAGCACGAATATCGGCTGCCACCTGGCCCACCAGTTCCCTGCTCATGCCCTCCACCATCACTCGACTCGTGCCCACCACCGTCACGCTGATCTCAGGCGGCGGCGTTATCTCCACCGGCCGCGAGTAGCCCACCTGCAGCACCAGCTTCTGCCCCTGCAGCTGGGCTCGATAGCCCACCCCGTGCAGCTCCAGCATCTTGCTGAAGCCCTCGGTCACGCCGGTGACCATGTTGGCCAGCAAACTGCGAGTGAGGCCATGCAGCGAGCGATGCTCGGGCCGGTCGCTGGGCCGGCTGACCAGCAGCTGGCCATCGTCCAGACGAATGTCAATGTCACGGTGAAACTGGCGGCTGAGCTCCCCCTTGGGGCCGCTTACAGTCACCCGGTCACCCTCGATCTTCACCTTCACCGCCGAGGGAATGACTATCGGCTGTCGGCCTATCCGAGACATTACCCCTTATCCCTTACCACACGTAGCAGAGGACCTCGCCACCCACCCGCCGGCGCCAGGCCTCCTGTCCGGTCATTACCCCCTGAGGGGTGGTGAGGATGGCGATGCCCAAGCCTCCATACACACGCGGGATCTCCCGCTTCTGCACATACACCCTCAGGCCGGGCTTGCTTACCCGCCGCAGACCGCTGATACTGGGCTCCTTGCCGCTGTAAGCCAGATCGATACGCACGGCCCTCTTGACGCCCTCAGGCACTACCTCGAAGCCCTTAATAAACCCCTCTTCCCTCAGCACCTTCGCGATAGCGATCTTCATCTTGGAGGCCGGCACCTGAACAGACTGGTGCCTGGCTACCATCGCATTGCGAATGCGCGTCAGCAGATCGGCGATGGGGTCGGTCACCATTATGTATCACTCCCTACCAACTGGATTTCTTGACCCCGGGCAATTTGCCCTCTAGCGCCAGCTCGCGGAAACAGATACGGCAGAGAGCAAACCGCCGCATATAGGCCCGCGGCCGCCCGCACAGCCTGCAGCGATTATTCCGCCGCACCTTGTATTTCGGTTCCTTGTAAAAGGCCTTAACGTAAAGGGCCTTACGGGTCAATGGTCCCTCCTTGCCCCGCCTGCCTCCAAGCAGGCTCAGCTACGGGCGAAAGGCATGCCCAACAGCTCCAGCAGCCGCTTGCCCTCCTCATCGCTCCTAGCCGTCGTTACCACCGTTATCTGAAAGCCTCGAATGCGGTCGATCTTATCGTAGTCCACCTCGGGAAAGATCAACTGCTCCTTGATGCCCAGGCTGTAGTTGCCGCGCCCATCGAACGAGTCGGGCGAAACCCCCTGAAAGTCGCGAATACGGGGCAGCGCGGCGTTCACCATACGGTCGAACAGCTCGTACATGCGGTCCCCCCGCACCGTCACCGAAAGACCGATAGGCATCCCCTTGCGGATCTTAAAGGCCGCGATGGACTTCTTAGCATGGTTGATCACCGGCCTCTGCCCTGTGATTGTGGCCGCGTCCTCAGCCGCCGAGTCCAGGGCCTTCGGGTTCTGGATTGCCTCCCCCAGGCCCACGTTCAGCACCATCTTCTCCAGGCGTGGCGTCTGCATTACGCTCTTATATCCGAACTCCTTCACAAGGGCCGGCACCACTTCCTCTCGATATCGCTCTTTAAGCCGGGGCGCCATCACTATTACTCCTAGTCCAGGGACTGATCGCAGTGGCGGCAGAAGCGCACCTTGCCGCCGTCATCACGGAAGCGAAAACCCACCCGCGTTGGCTTGTTGCAGCTCTTGCAGATGACCATGACGTTGGACACGTGGATGGGCGCCTCCCTTTCGATGATCCCTCCGGGGCGGTCGGCGCGCGGTCGCATGTGACGCTTCACTATATTCACGCCGGTGACAATCAGCCGCCTCTGGCGCGGTGCCACCTGACGGACCACGCCCGTCTTGCCCCTCTCCTTGCCCTTGATAATCAGCACTGTGTCTTCGCGCCTGATCTTGGCCATGGCTACACCACTTCCGGTGCCAGGGACACGATCTTCATGAAGTTCTTCTCCCGCAGCTCGCGAGCCACCGGCCCGAAGATGCGCGTGCCCCTCGGATTCAAGTCGTCGGTCAGGATGACAGCCGCGTTCTCATCGAAGCGGATGTGGCTGCCATCCGGCCGGCCGTACCCCTTGGCCACCCTCACCACCACCGCTCTGACCACCTCGCCCTTCTTCACTGAGGAGCCAGGGACAGCCTGCTTGATCGTACCCACGAAAACGTCGCCCACGCGGGCATACCGACGGCGTGTGCCACCCAGCACCCGAATGCACATGATCTGGCGGGCGCCGGTGTTGTCGGCCACCTTGAGGCGCGTAGACGACTGGATCATGATTCCTGCGTTTCTTCCTTCTCAGACTGCTCTTCCTCTTCAGCCTTCGATTGGTCTTCCTCTGCCGGCGGCTGCTCTTCCTCCGCGGCCTCCGGCGCCTTCTCCTCTGCCGGCGGCTGCTCTTCCTCCGCGACCTCAGCCTTCTCCTCTGCCGGCGGCTGCTCCTCTTCCGCGGCCTCCGGCGCCTCTTCCTCTGCCGGCGGCTGCTCTTCCTCCGCGGCCTCCGGCGTCTCTTCCTCTGCCGGCGGCTGCTCTTCCTCCGCGGCCTCAGGCGTCTCTTCCTCTGCCGGCGGCTGCTCCTCTTCCGCCGCCTCCGGCGCCTCTTCCTCTGCCGGCGCCTCCTCCTCAGCCACCGCTGGCACCTCCTCGGCCACTGCCTCCTCCTCCGCTGGTGCCGCCTCTTCCTCAGCCACCGCTGGCACCTCCTCGGCCACTGCCTCCTCCTTCGCTCGTGCCGCCTTTTCCTCCGCCGCCGCGGCTTCAGCAGCTATCGCCTCGTCCAGTTCCCTCACCTCCTCAGCCACCTCTTCCTCGATGATTGCCTTCTCCTCCTCGGGCAGGGCAGCGGTCGTCAGGATCTCGGCCACCTGCCAGCGCTTGTCCCGCGATAGGGGCCGCGTCTCCACGATGAGCACCTTATCGCCCACCCGACAGGCGTTCTCCTCGTCGTGCGCCTTGTAGCGCGTCACCCGCCGCATGATCTTCTTGTACAAACGATGCCGCTTGAGGGACCCAACTGCCACCACCACCGTCTTCGACATCTTGTCTCTGACTACCACCCCCACACGGGTCTTCTGGCGACCGTGGCTGACTTTCGCCATCCTACTCCTTCTCAGCGACCGCCTGCGCGACCAACTGCCGCTCCTTCTGGATCGTCTTCAGCCGAGCAATCCGCCGCTTGATCTGCCTGATCTGCCGGTAGTTGGACTCCTGGCGGGTCATCCAGCGCAGCCGCAGCGAGAAGAGACGACGGTGCGCCTCCTCCATCTCCTTGGCCAGGTCGCCATCCGACAGGTGGCGAATCTCATCAGCCCTTCGGTTGACCCTTGTCACCACTATTCCCCCAAGGCCGTCGCCTCGCGAGCCACCACCCGTGTGGGAATTGGCAGCTTGTGCGACGCCAGCCGCATGGCCTCCCGTGCCACGTCCTCCTGCACACCAGCGATCTCGAACAGAATCCTCCCCGGCTTGATCACCGCCACCCAGTGGTCGGGGGCAGCCTTGCCGCTGCCCATGCGCGTCTCCGCTGCCTTCTTGGTCACGGACTTGTCGGGGAAAACGCAGATCCACACCTTGCCGCCACGGCGCATGTGGTGAGTGATGGCGCGACGCGCGGCCTCGATCTGGCGGGCGGTCATCCAGGTGCATCCCAGCGCCTGAAGCCCGAACTCGCCGAACGTCACCTTGTTGCCGGCAGTGGCTTTGCCTCTGCGCCGGCCTCGATGAACCTTCCGATGCTTCACTCGCTTAGGCTGCAGCATGACCGCTCACTCCCCAGCGCTCGGCGAGGGGGATTCCTCCTCTTCTGCTCGTTCCTTGGCCTCGGGCACAATATCGCCCTTATAAATCCAAACCTTGACGCCAATACGGCCGAGCGCGGTGTGGGCCTCCGCGGTGCCGTAGTCGATGTCCGCTTTCAGGGTGTGCAAAGGCACTCGCCCCACCATCTCCGTGTCCGTGCGCGACATTTCCCTGCCGCCCAGACGCCCCGCCACCTTGATCTTGATGCCCTCGACCCCCCGTTGCATTGTTCGGGCCACCGTTTGCTTCATCGCCCGCCGATGCGACACTCGCCGCTCCAGTTGATCTGCCACCGCCCTGGCCACCAGGGTAGCGTCCATCTCCGGCATGCGGATCTCGACGATGTTCACCCGCATGCGCCGACCGCTCAGCCCCTCCAGCTCCTTGCGCACCTCGTCCACCCGCTGGCCGCCGCGGCCGATCACGATGCCCGGCCGCGCCGTGTGAATGGTCACCGTCACCTGGTTAGCGTTGCGGTCGATCTCCACATTGGACACGCCAGCATCGACCAGCATTCGACTGAGCACCTTCCGGATAGTCAGATCCTCGTGCAGGAGAGCGGTGTAGGTCTTCTCGGCGAACCACCTGCTCTTCCAGCCGTACAGATAGCCGAGGCGAAAGCCGTGGGGGTGAACCTTCTGACCCATGCTAGCCTCCAACCTCCTCTACTACAATCGTAACGTGGCTGCGTCGCTTCAGGATGGGAGATGCCCGGCCGCGGGCGCGCGCCCGCCATCGCTTCACCACCGGCGCATCGCCAGCATAGGCAGCGATGACTCGCAGGTAACGCGGGTCTATCTGGTAGTTGTTCTCGGCGTTCGCTACCGCCGACCGCACCACCTTGGCCACCACCCTGGCATGAGGTGACGGCAAGTGGCGCAGACGGGCCAGAATCTCGGTCGTGCTCCTGCCCGGCAACTGCTCGAGGACAAGCCGTATCTTCTTAGGCGATACGGCCACGTTCCTGGCTACGGCTCTCACCTGCATACTACGTCCCTACCGCCGCTGCACCTTGGTGAACTTCTCCGACCGACCACCGTGGCCACGGAAGGTGCGCGTCAACGCGAACTCCCCCAAGCGGTGGCCGACCATGTTCTCAGTAATAAAGATGGGCACATGGCGCCGACCGTCGTAGACCGCGATCGTCAGCCCGACCATCCCAGGCATGATAGTGGACGCCCTCGACCAGGTGCGAATGACCGTCTTCTGGCCTGACCGCTGCACCGCCTCGATCTTCTTCGCCAGCTTGGCTTCTATGAATGGCCCCTTCTTGGTCGATCTGGTCAACGCCTACCCCCTACCTGCCACCGCGACGTCGCACAATGTACTTGTCGCTGCCCTTGCGCCGGCGCGTGCGATAACCCAGCGCCGGCTTGCCCCACGGCGTCTTCGGCCCGGGCATACCGATGGGAGCCTTGCCCTCGCCGCCGCCGTGAGGGTGATCATTCGGGTTCATGGCCGAGCCACGCACCGTGGGCCGCCTCCCCATGAGGCGGGCACGCCCTGCCCGGCCGAGCTTGATCTGACTGTGTTCAGCGTTGCCCACCTGCCCGACAGTCGCCAGGCAGTCGGCCAGGATCTTGCGTATCTCCCCCGAGGGCAGCCGCACGAGCACGTATCGCTCCTCCTTAGCCATCACCTGGGCAGAACCACCGGCACTGCGCACCAGTTGACCGCCCCGCTTCAACGCCAGCTCCACGTTGTGCACCGCCGTGCCCAGCGGCATCCTCCTCAGGGGCAGAGCATTGCCCGGCCGTATTTCCGCCTCGGGGCCGCACACCACCGTATCCCCCACCTTCAGGCCCACCGGCCAGAGGATGTAGCGCTTGTCGCCGTCCGCGTAGTGGATAAGGGCGATGCGCGCCGAGCGGTTGGGGTCGTATTCGATGGCTGCCACCTTGCCCGGCACGCCAAAGTTGTCCCGCTTGAAATCGATAAGCCGCAGCATCCGCTTGGCGCCGCCGCCGCGGTGGCGCACGGTGATCCGCCCCTGACGGTTGCGACCCGCCTTCCTCTTCAAGGGTACCGTCAGAGACTTCTCCGGCTTCTTCTTGGTTATCTCCTCGAAGGTGTAGCCGGTCGCTCCCCGGCGGCCGGGAGACGTGGGCTTGTACTGCTTAATCCCCATCTCTACACACCCTCGAACAGCTCGATCTTGTCCCCTGGTGCCAGGGTGACGATAGCCTTCTTCCAGGTGGGTCTGACGACTTGCCTTCTGCCCCACCTTCGCTGCTTGCCCCTCACGTTCATCACGTTAACCGCCATCACCCGCACCTCGAAGGCCTTCTCAACCGCCTGCTTGATCTGGATCTTGTTGGCTCCTCTCGCCACCCGAAAGGCATACTTGTCCTCGGCCAGCAGGTAGCTGCCCTTCTCAGTCATCAGGGGCTGCTCGATTATGTCGTAGGGGTGAAGGGCCTTGGGCATCCTAGCTCGCCTCCTGCCCGCCGGCAGCCACGCCCGTCCTTGGCCGCCGCTGCCCCACGCGATCGCCGCCCCAAAGGGCTTCGCAGCGGCGCACCGCCGCCACCGTCATCACCAGAACGCGATGCCTGATCATGTCCACCACGTTGAGGTAGTCGGCGGGCAGAACCTTCGTCTTCGGTATGTTATGGGCGCTCATGCGCACGCCCCGGTCCGGCTCGCCGGTGACGATGAGAGCCGACCGCTCTATGCCGATGTTTGTCAGCACGCTCACCATGTCCTTTGTGCGCGGCTTCTCCAGGGCCAGCTCCTTGACCACCACCAGGCGGCCGTCGGCCACCTTGCCCGATAGCACCGAGCGGATGGCCAGCCGCTTCATGCGCTTGGGCAATGCCTGGCGATAGCTGCGAGGCTTAGGCCCGAAGGCGACACCGCCGCCCCGACGGTGGGGCGCGCGATTCGTCCCCTGACGCGCCCGGCCAGTCCCCTTCTGTATGCGCACCTTGGCGGTGCTGCCCCGTTTCTCGCTCCGTGTCTTCGTGCTGGCGGTGCCAGCCCGCTGATTGGCCTGCTGAGCCACAAACGCCTGATGCACCACCGCCCGGTTAGGCTTGATAGCGAATACCTGATCGTCCACTGTGATTGCCTTCAACTTGGCTCCCTTAGCGTTGTATACGGGAAGCTTCACGACTTCTTGCCCTCAGTATCCTCAGCCGGAGGCTCCTCGGCCTTCGCCTCCTCAGCCGGTGGCTCCTCGGCCGGCGGCTCCTCAGCCGGCGGCTCCTCGGCCGTGGGCTCCTCG
>JAIVWR010000002.1:0-24750 GCA_048636435.1 Acidobacteriota bacterium
CGCGCGGAGGTAGGCGTAGGCCCGCAATAGCACGCCAAAGTGCCCGTAGAACAGGCCAACCCTGCCGATGCTGCGCTCGGGCGTGGCCAGGACGAAGCGGCCGTCCTCCTTTCCGACCACGGGCGTCGGCAGGTAGGGCGCCAGATGATCCTTGACGACGACAGGCCCGGAGCCGGGGCCGCCGCCGCCGTGAGGGGTGCTGAAGGTCTTGTGCATGTTCAGATGGACGATGTCGAAGCCCATGTCGCCGAAGCGAGCGCGGCCAAGGAGAGCGTTGAGATTAGCGCCGTCGCCGTAGAGGAGGGCTCCCTTGCGGTGGAGCATCTCGGCGATGCGGCCAACGTTGGGGTCGAACAGGCCGAGGGTGTTGGGCAGGGTGAGCATGAGAGCGGCCACGCCATCGTCCAGAGCCGAGGCCAGGGCCTGCATGTCGGTGTTGCCCTGATTGTCCGATGCCACGGTCACCACCTCGAAGCCGCCCATGGCGGCGGTGGCCGGGTTGGTGCCGTGGGCGGAATCGGGCACCAGGACGCGACTGCGGCCCTCCTCGCCTTTGTCGGCCAGGTAGGCCTTGATCATCAGGATGCCGGTGAGCTCGCCCTGAGCGCCGGCCGCCGGGGCCAGGCTTACGGCGTCCAGGCCGGTGATCTCGGCCAGCCAGCGCTGGAGGTCGTGCATCAGGGCCAGGGCACCCTGCACGGTCTCCAGGGGCTGATGTGGGTGGAGGCCGGTAAAGCCGGGCAGGCAGGCCAGTTCCTCGTGCACCTTGGGGTTGTACTTCATGGTGCAGCTTCCCAGGGGGTAGAAGCCGGTGTCCACGCTGTAGTTGAGGCGACTGAGGGCCAGGAAGTAGCGCACCAGGTCAACCTGGCTTAGCTCGGGCAGGTTCAACTCTTGGCGCAGGAACTGCGGCGGCGGCAGCTCAGCCGCCGGGACGTCGCAGGGCGGCAGAGAGCAGGCCGTGCGCCCCGGCTTGCTCAGGTCGAAGGTGAGGCGAGCGCCGATATCGGGTTGCTTCGGGCCGCTGCTCACCCGCTGCCTCCGATCTCCGCCAGAGCCTCCGCCAGACGGTCGATCTCTTCGCGGCTGTTCATCTCCGTGACGCAGAGGAGGAGACCATTCTCCACGTACTGGCTCACGTCCAGGCCGCCGACGATGCCTCGCTCCAGGAGGGCGCGGTTCACCGCAGACGGCGGCCGAGGGCAGCGCACCACGAACTCTTTGAAGAAGAGGCCATCGAAAGCCAGGGAGTACCCGGGCAGTCGGGCGATGCGCTGAGCGGCGTAGTGGGCCTTGTGGTAGCAGAGCTCGGCCACCTGGCGCAGGCCCTGCTTGCCCATCGCCGCCAGGTAGACGGTGGCAGCCAGGGCCACAAGCTGCTGGCTGGTGCAGATGTTGGATGAGGCCCTCTCGCGGCGGATGTGCTGCTCGCGGGTCTGGAGAGTGAGGACGTAGCCGCTGCGTCCCTGGGCATCGCTGGTGCGGCCGACGATTCGGCCCGGCATCTGGCGCAGGTACTGCTGGCGACAGGCGAAGAGGCCCAGATAGGGCCCGCCGAAGTTCAGGGGGCTGCCCAGCGATTGCCCCTCGCCCACCACGACATCGGCCCCGTAGTCGCCGGGGGGCCGGAACAGGCCCAGCGATATGGGGTCGACGGACACGATGAAAAGAGCTCCCGTCTCATGGGCTGCCCTCTCCACCGCTTCGACATCGGGCAGGAAATAGCCGAAGAAATTGGGCTGCTGGACGGCCAGGCAGGCGTGCTCCTCGCTGAGGGCCAGGCCGTCGGGCGGCAGCACGTCCACCGCCAGGTCGCGGCCGAAGGCGTAGGTGCGCACCACCGCCTGATGGTGGGGGTGAACGGTGGAAAGGAGAGCGATGCGCCGACGGCCGGTGACGCCGGCGGCCATCAGGCAGGCCTCGGCCAGAGCGCTGGCGCCGTCGTACATGCCGGCGTTGGCCACGTCCATGGCCGTCAGCTCGCAGACCATCGACTGGAACTCGAAGGCAGTCTGGAGGGTGCCCTGGCTGATCTCCGCCTGGTAGGGGGTATAGGCGGTGGCGTATTCGCTGCGGCCGATGACCTCGCCGACAACGCTGGGGATGAAGTGGCGATAGGCGCCGCCGCCCAGGAAGCAAGGCATGCTGTCGACCGGCTGGTTGCGCTCGGCCAGGGCCGCCAGCTCGCGCACCAGCTCCGGCTCCGAGAGAGCGGGCGGCAGGCTGAGGCCAGCGACACGGAACTCGGGCGGGATATCGGCGAACAACTCCTCGACCGAGGCCACGCCGATGGCGGCCAGCATGGCCTCGCGATCGGTCTCAGTGTTGGCGATGTAGGGAAGCGTCATGTCTCCTGAGCTTGGGCTATCAGCTCGTCGTACTGCTCGGCGGTGAGGAGGCCGTCCACCTCGGCGGGGTCGGCCAGGCGCAGGCGCACCAGCCAGCCCTCCTCGTAGGGCGACTGGTTCACCAGCTCCGGCCTGTCGACGACCTCCTGGTTGACCTCCGTCACCTCGCCGCTGACGGGCGAGTAGAGGTCGGAGACGGCCTTCACCGACTCGATCTCGCCCAGCTTGTCGAGCTGCTTGACCTGCGTCCCCGGCGAGGGCAGGTCCAGGTAGACAAGGTCGCCAAGCTGGTCCTGAGCGTAGTCGGTGATGCCGATGGTGCTAAGGTTGTTCTCGACGCGTACCCACTCGTGCTCCTTGGTGTAGCGGCGGTCGGTAGGGCTAGGCAAGGCTCCCCTCCTCTGGACTGATTAGCCCAAGATTAGCGTCGGGCGAGGGGCAAGTCAATGCGGGGTGGGGGCTAGCCCGCCTTTGGCCGCTTGTAGAACGGTCGCTTGACCACGTGCGCCCGCAGGGGCCTGCCCCGCACGTCCACCTGAAGCTCCGTGCCCACGCCGGCCAGCTCCGGCGGCAGGTAGGCCATGCCGATGCTCACCCCCAGCGTTGGCGAGAAGCCGCCGCTGGTCAGCTCGCTCACCCGGCGGCCCGAGTGCAGGATCGGGTAGCCCGCTCGCATGACGCCCCGGTCCAGGGCTTTCAGGCAGGCCAGGTGCCGCTGGACGCCGGCCTCGCGGATGCGCAGGAGGGCTTCCCGGCCGATGAAATCGGCGCCATCGTCGAAGGTCACCACCCAGCCCAGGCCGGCCTCGAAGGGGTTGGTGGTGGTATCGATGTCGTTGCCGTAGAGGGGGAGGGCCGCCTCCAGGCGCAGGCTGTCGCGGGCGCCAAGGCCGCAGGGCTGGACGCCGTGCTCGACGAACCACTTCCAGAGGATGATGCCAGCGGCGGACGGCAGGATGATCTCGACGCCGTCCTCGCCCGTGTAGCCGGTGCGGGAGAAGAAAACGGTGACGCCCGCCAGGGACACCTCGGCGCCGCGCTGGCGGCCCAGGCCCTCGGCCAGAGATGGCACCAGGCGGGCAAAGTAGCGCTGCGCATCAGGGCCCTGAAGGGCCACCATAACTGTTTGCTCCTGGCGATCCTCCACCGCGGCCCGCAGCGACGAGTGGAGACGCTGTCGGATCCAATCGCTGATCTTGTCGGCGTTGGCAGCGTTGACCACCATCAGAAAGCGCTCGTCGGCCAGGCGGAAGACGTACACGTCGTCCAGGATGCCCCCGTCCTCCTGGCAGACGAGAGCGTAGTGGCCTTTGCCCACCTCCAGCCCGGCGACATCGTAGGTCACCAGGTTGCGCAGGAAAGATGCGGCGTCGGGGCCGGTCACCTCCAGGCGGCCCATGTGGGAGACGTCGAACAGGCCGACCCGCTGACGAACGGCGTGGTGCTCCTCGACGATGCCCCTGTACTGGACGGGCATCTCCCAGCCGACGAAGGGGACCATACGCCCGCCCAGAGCGAGGTGCTGGTCGTAGAGGGCAGTGCGGCGGAGGGTGACGGCCTGGCCGCTGCTCATAGCGTCTCCCACTTCCGCTTGCCGTCCACCAGCCTCAGATGCCCGAGGCCCGGCGGCGGGCAGTGTACGCAGACCAATAGATCGTTCTCGGCTATCGCCCGCTCCAGGATACGCTTCTTCGTCTCCAGCGAGACCATGGGCAGCACATCGAAGGAGGATATCCAGGCCAAGCGCTCCAGCATCAGCGGATGCTGGACGAGGTCGCCGATGTAGAGGGCCGTCTGGCCAGCGGAGGCCACCTCCACGATGGTATGAGCGGCGGTGTGGCCGGGGGCGGGCAGGATGCGCACGCCCTTGATCACCTCCGCCTCGCCCTCCACGAGCTCCAGTTGACGGCTGTCGGCCAGGGGCTCCAGGTTCTCGGGAAGGTAGCTGGCCCGCGTGCGCTCGTTGGGGTGGTTGGCCTCGTCCCACTCGCCCTTCTGGAGGAAGTAGCGGGCGCGGGGAAAGGTGAGGGCTAGCTTGCCGTCGCGGTAGGTAGTGTTGCCGCCGCAGTGGTCGAAGTGGAGGTGGGTGTTGATGACGATGTCCACATCCTCGGGCCGGATGCCCTGGCGGGCCATGTCCTCCACCAGCGTTCCCGCCTGAGCGACGCCGGAGCCGCGGGGGATGCGGGTCGTCTTATTGCCTACGCCCGTCTCCACCAGGATCAGCTTGTCCTGCGAGCGCACCAGGAGGCAGTTGAGGCCGACGGCCAGGCTGTGCTCCTCATCGAGGGGCTCCACCAGGGGCTCCCACATGACTCGCGGCGTGACGCCGAAGACGGAGCCCGCGTCCAAGCGGAGGACGCCATCGCTCACGATCAGAAGATCGTAATCGCCCAGACGGAACCAACCAGGCACCCGTGTCATCACCCCCGATATCCTCAAGATAGCCTGGGCAGGGTGGCAGCGTCAACGAGGCCCGGCCAGGGGTTGTCTTTGGTGAGCAGGTTGCTATAATTAGCCCAACTCTCCTCGAAAGGAGCGTCTTGCTATGGTCACACCCTACGCCTACTTCCACAAGCAGTTCGTCCCGCTGGCCGAGGCCAAGATCAGCATAATGACCCACGCCTTCAACTACGGCACCGCCGTATTCGAGGGGATCCGCGGCAACTGGAACGAAGAGGAAAAGCAGGCCTACATCTTCCGCCTGGCCGACCACTACCGGCGCCTGCACCAGAGCTGCCGTGTACTCAAGCTGGACTTTCCGTACAGCATTGACGAGCTGTGCGATATCACCGTGCGGCTGGTGGAGATGTGCGGCTATCAGGAGGACGTCTACATTCGCCCCATCGTCTACAAGAGCGGGGAGGCGTTGGGCATACGCCTGCACGATCTGGAGGATGACTTCCTGATCTTCGTCATCCCCTTCGGCCCCTATCTGGACATCGAGAAGGGTGCCCGCTGCGGCACCTCTTCCTGGCGGCGGGTAGAGGATACGAGCATTCCGGCCCGAGCCAAGGTCAACGGCATCTACGTCAACTCGGCCCTGGCCAAGACGGAGGCAGTGGAGCACGGCTACGACGAGGCGATCATACTCAACGAGGACGGGCACGTCTCGGAGGGCAGCGGCGAGAACATCTTCATCCTCGAGGGCGGCCGCCTTATCACCCCGCCCGTGTGGGCCAACATTCTGGTGGGCATAACCCGCGACACCGCAATCACCCTGGCCCGCGAGGAGCTAGGCATCGAGACCATCGAGCGGCCCATCGACCGCAGCGAGCTGTACCTGGCCGACGAGTGCTTTATGACGGGCACAGCCGCCCACGTGACGCCGGTGATCGAGGTTGACCACCGGCCTGTCGGCGACGGCAAGCGGGGGCCGATCACCGCCGAGCTTCAGCGCCTCTACTTCGACGTGGTGCGCGGCAAGAACGGCAAATACGCCCACTGGTGCACAGCCTGTCACATCGCCAGATAGGAGATGGAGGCGTCGTCGCCCCTGTGATCTACCGTCCTGCCCACCTGATCGGCACGGCCACCGGCGCCGCCATGGTCGCGCTGGCGCTCCTCCTGGCGGCCCTGCTGATGGCTTTCGCCAGCCCCTGGGCTATCTCGGCGGCCAAATTCCTGGCCTTTGGGAGCGCCTTCCTCCTCCTCGCCCTGGCGGTCATCTTCGCCTACTGGACCTACGCCTGCCTCGTCATGAGCTACGCCCTGGACGAGACGGGCCTATCGATACGCTGGGGGCTCATCCGCCAGTTCATCCCGTTGAATCGAATCGAGCGCTGTGTTCCCGGTCGGGAGGCCCGCTTCTCCGAGATCCGGGGGGTCAACTGGTGGGCCTATCACGTCGGGCGAGGCAGCGTGACGGACATCGGGGAGGTCCTCTTCTACTCCTGCCATCAGTCGCCCTGGGAGTTGATCTACATCGTCACGTCATCTAGCTCTTATGCCATCTCGCCCGAGAACAGCGTCCGCTTCACCAAGGAGCTGCAGCGCCTACAGCGCTCCGAACCAGCCGCGGCGGAGGAGGCGCCAGAGCAAAGGGCTGAGCACCCTCTGGTGGCGATCCACCCCTTCTGGCTGGACCGCCACGGCCAGGCGCTGGCTCTCATCGCGGTGCTGGCCAACGTGGCCCTCTTCGGCTTCGTCTTCGCCGTCTACCCGGGCCTCGCCGACGAGCTGAACCTGGCCTTCCCACCCCTGGGCCAGGCCGAGCTCAGGCCCAAGCGGGAGGTGCTGCAGATTCCTGCCACCGCGCTCGCCCTGCTGGCGGTCAGCCTGGCGGCTGGCCTGGCCGTCCACAAGTGGGAGCGAGCCGCTTCCTACCTGCTGCTGGCGGGAGCCATCTTGCTCCAGGGTCTCTTCTTGGTTGCGGCCGCCATCGCCGTCACCTAGCCTGGGAAACTGTTGAAAAACGCCCCGTTCGCCCTTCGACACGCTCAGGGCGAGCGGTTTGAGGTGCCTGCGCATCTCCGCTCGTGGTGAGCCTGTCGAACCATGAACGGAGATAATGGGTATTTCAACAGCCTCCTGGCTTCATGGACTGCGACGTCATCGTCGCGGGGGCCGATACCCTTTGCCCCCCGAAAAGCTCAGGAAGGACCTGGAACGGTAAGAATTGAACAATATTGCTTGACAGTGCCAACTTTCGTTGCTAGAATGGCGCTCACAACCAAACGTGGAAAAGGCGATGAAGGGGAGTAGTAGAGGCTTCTCCCTGCTCAAGAGAACCGGGATGAGGTGAGAGCCCGGCAGCACAGGAGCCTCGAACTCGCCCCAGAGCTGCCAGGCTGAATGCCTTGCACGGGCGGTAGGTCTGGTCGGGAGCGCCCGTTAAAGCGCCTGGAGGGCTCCGACAGGTTGGAGAAGAAGGGTGGCACCGTCCCGCCCCAGCGGGATCCCTTTGGGGCGGGATTTGTATTTAGGGTGCCGCCAGAGTGCTGACTTGGCGGAGAAGAAAGGTGGTACCGCGAGGATTCTTGTATGATCCCGTCCTTTTAGGGGCGGGATCGCTTGTTTCGGTCGGGGCAGGTCCCCGACCCAGAGGAGAATATGAGCCATGGCGGCTGTTGGGCCTGTCCTGATAAGCAATAGGGTGAAAAAGGGCGTGGAACGCGCGCCCCACAGGTCGCTGCTGCGGGCCCTGGGCCTCACCAACAAGGAGATGGACCAGCCCTTCATCGGCGTTGTCAACAGCTACAACGAGATCATCCCCGGCCACATCCACCTGCGCCAGATCGCCGAAGCGGCCAAGGCCGGCGTGCGCAGCGCTGGCGGCACTCCTTTCGAGGTGAACGTCCCCGGCGTGGACGACGGCATCGCCATGGGCCACATCGGCATGCGCTACAGCCTGCCCAGCCGCGAGGTCATCGCCGATGCCGTGGAGTGCATGGCCGTGGCTCACGCCTTCGACGCCCTGGTGTTCGTCACTAATTGCGACAAGATTGTGCCGGGGATGCTCATGGCAGCAGTGCGGCTGAACCTGCCCTGCATCTTCGTCTCCGGTGGGCCGATGCTGGCCGGCCGGTGGCAGGGCCAGGCGGTGGACCTGGCCACCGTCTTCCAGGCGGTGGGCCTGGTGAGCAAGGGGGAGATGTCAGAGGAGGAACTGGGGCGGCTGGAGGAGGTGGCGTGTCCCACCTGCGGCTCCTGCGCCGGCATGTTCACCGCCAACACCATGAACTGCGCCACCGAGGCGCTGGGGCTGGCCCTGCCCGGCAACGGCACCATCCCCGCCGTGGACGCCGCCCGCATTCGCCTGGCAAAGGAGGCCGGGGCGCAGGTGATGGAGGTTCTTGAGCGTGACCTGCGGCCGCGACAGATTGTGACCAACGATGGCATCTGGAACGCGCTGGCGGTGGATACGGCCCTGGGGGGGAGCACCAACTCCATACTCCACTTTCTGGCCATCGCTCATGAGGCGGGGGCGGATTTCCCCCTGGACATGGTGAACGAGATCAGCGACCGTACGCCCCAACTGTGTCGCCTGAGCCCAGCGGGGCCTCACCACGTAGAGGACCTGCATCGGGCGGGCGGTGTTGCGGCCGTCATGAAGGAGATAGAGTCGGTCTTGCACATGGAGGTGCCCACGGTCACGGGCGGGACGGTGGGCGAGAACATTGCCGCCGCCGAGGTGCGTGACCGCGCCGTAGTCAGCCCCTTCGCCGAGCCCCAGTCGCCCAGGGGCGGGCTGACCGTTCTCTTCGGCAGCCTGGCGCCGGAGGGGGCGGTGGTCAAGTCGGCGGCGGTGGCTCCCGAGATGATGAGCCACCGCGGACCAGCCCGCTGCTTCGACTCCGAGGACGAGTGTGTCGAGGCGATCATGAACCAGGATTTCAAGGAAGGCGATGTCTTGGTGTTGCGCTACGAAGGGCCCAGGGGCGGCCCCGGCATGCCGGAGATGCTCTCCCCTACCTCCATCATCTCGGGCATGGGGGTAGACGACAAGGTGGCCCTGATCACCGATGGCCGCTTCTCGGGCGCGACCCGCGGCGCTGCCATCGGCCACGTGTCGCCGGAGGCAGCGGCTGGCGGCCCCATCGCCGCTCTGCAAGACGGCGATGAGGTGATCATCGATATCGCCGACCAGCGCCTGGATACCGCGGTTAGCCGGGGCGAGATCGAGGCGCGCCTGGCCGCTCTGCCGCCGTTCCAGCCCAAGATCGATAGCGGTTATCTAAAACGCTACGCCCAGTCTGTAACGAGCGCAAGCAAGGGTGCCGTCTTTAAGGATTAGGGAAGAGATGGCCCTGCGATTGGGATGGAAATTGGCCGCGGTCACAGCAGGAGCCCGCCGCTAGAGGGGAGGAGAAGAGATGGAACTTACGGGAGCGCAGATGATCTGCGAATGTCTGGTGCGGGAGGGTGTGGAGGACTTCTTCGGCATTCCCGGCGGGGCGACCATACCTTTCTACGACGTCCTGCCCCAGTATCCCCAACTGAAGCACATCCTGGTGCGACACGAGCAGGTGGCCGCCCACGCCGCCGAGGGCTATGCCAGAGCCTCGGGCAAGGTGGGCGTGTGCTGCGCCACTTCCGGACCGGGGGCGACGAACCTCGTCACGGGCATCGCCAACGCCTGGCTGGACTCCGTACCCATCGTGGCACTCACGGGCGAGGTGGCAAGGGCACTCATCGGCCGCGACGGCTTCCAAGAAGCAGATATTACCGGCATCACCTTGCCCATCACAAAGCACAACTACCTGGCTCTGGATGCGAAAGACCTGCCGCGAATCATTCGCGAGGCGTTCCACATCGCCGGCACAGGGCGGCCGGGGCCGGTGCTCATCGATATCCCCCGCGATGTCTTCCAGCAAAAGGCGGAGTTCGTCTACCCGGAGAAGCTGGAGATGCGGGGCTACCGGCCCGTGCCTCCTCCTGACCGAGAGCACATCGACCGGGCGGCGGAGCTGATCAACGAGTCGAAGCAGCCGCTGATCCTCGCCGGCCACGGCGTGATCATCTCCGAGGCCTACAAGGAGCTTAAGGACCTGGCCGAGAAAGGAAACATTCCAGTCATCACCACCCTGTTGGGCATCAGCAGCTTCCCCGGCTCCCACCCCCTGTGCTTGGGCATGCCCGGTATGCACGGCATGTACTGGAACAACGTGGCCATGTGCGAAAGCGACCTTCTGATAGCGATCGGCATGCGCTTCAGCGACCGAGTAACGGGCCGCCTGCGCGAGTTTGCCCCGGACGCCAAGGTCATCCACATCGACATCGACCCGGCGGAGATCGGTAAGAACGTGCGGCCGACGGTGGCCATCCAGAGCGACGCCAAGGACGCCCTCAAGGAGCTGAACCGCCGGGTGGAGAGCCGCCAGCGGGACGACTGGTTGGCCCACCTGGACGAACTCAAGCGAGAGCATCCGTCGATCACCATCCGCGAGACGGACAAGCTATTGCCCCAGTACGTCATCAAGACGATATACGACGCCACCAAGGGCGACTGCACGGTGGTCACAGGGGTAGGGCAGCACCAGATGTGGGCGGCCCAGTTCTTCTGGTTCGACAAGCCCAACTCCCTGATCACCGCCGGCGGGCTGGGCCCCATGGGGTTCGAGGTGCCGGGGGCCATCGGGGTGCAGGTGGCCCGGCCGGACGAGCTGGTGTGGTCGATCTGCGGCGACGGCGGCTTCCAGATGACCCTGCAGGACCTGATCACCGTCACCATCAACGACCTGCCCATCAAGTTCGCCATCATCAACAATGCTCATCTGGGGATGGTGCGACAGTGGCAGACCCTCTTCTACCACGACAACCTGGTGGCCACGCCCCTGAAGAACCCCGACTTCGTGAAGATCGCCGAGGCCTACGACATTCTGGGGATAAGGGTCACTGACAAGCAAATGGTGGAGTCGGCCGTTCACAGGGCCATGGAGCACCCGGGACCGGTGGTCATCGACTTCCAGGTGGAGGAGCTAGAGAACATCTTCCCGATGGTGCCGCCGGGGGCAGCTCTACAGGAGACGCTGGACCTGCCGAAATACGAGGAAGAAAGGGTGGTGGCGAAGGCATGAGAGAGCTACGCAAGCACATCATCATCGCCCTGGTGGAGGACAAGCCGGGCGTGCTGAACCGCATAGCGAGCAAGTGGCGGCAGCGCGGCTTCAACATCGAGAGCCTGGCGGTGGGCCACTCGGAGACGGCGGGCCTGTCCCGTATGACCTTCGTGGTCGATGCCAACACCGACGCCGACCAGGTGGTCAAGCAGCTGGACAAGGTGGTGGACGTGGTGGAGATCCGCGACATCTCCGACGAAAGCACCGTCTCCCGCGAGATGGCCCTGATCAAGGTGAAGGCCACCGCCGAGAACCGCAGCCTGATCATCGAGATCGTGCACATCTTCCGGGCTGAGATCATCGATGTCGGGCCGGAATCGCTGATCGTCGAGGTCACCGGACCTGACGACAAGATCGACGCCATGTTCGACCTGCTTGAGAACTACGGCGTGGTGGAGATGGTGCGCACCGGGCGAGTGGCCCTGGTGCGGGGCGTCGCCAGCTCCACTCCCGACATTCACGAGCTGGGTGAGGAGCCGTTCGAGCGCTATCCAGAGGGCGAAACGCCATACTCGTCTGAGTAGTCCAATCGGCTGAGTTCCAAGAGGAGAGAGGGCACCAGCGCCCGCACCAGGCCAGGAAAGGAGCGATGGCATGGCCAAGATCTATTACGACCAAGACGCCGACCTATCGCTGCTAAAGGACCGCACCATCGGCATCGTCGGCTTCGGCAGCCAGGGACACGCCCACGCCCAAAACCTCAGGGACAGCGGCTGCAAGGTGCTGGTCGCCGAACTGCCTGGTGTCAAGGGCTGGCAGCTGGCCGAGGAGGCCGGCTTCAAGGTAGCGACCGCTACCGAGGTGGCCAAGCAAGCGGACATCGTTGTGATGCTGGTGGAGGACCAGGTTCAGCGGCGCGTCTACTACGAGAGCATCGGGCCTGCGATGACGGCGGGCAAGATGCTCATGTTCGCCCACGGCTTCAACATTCACTTCAACCAGATCCTGCCGCCGGCGGACATCGACGTGACCATGATCGCGCCCAAGGGGCCGGGCCACCGCGTGCGCGAGCTGTTCAGCCAGGGCAGCGGTGTGCCCGCCCTGGTCGCAATCCATCAGGACGCCAGCCAGAAGGCCAAGCAGGTGGCCCTGGCCTACGCCAAGGGCCTGGGCTGCACCCGCATCGGCGTTCTGGAGACGACCTTCGCCGAGGAGACGGAGACCGACCTCTTCGGCGAGCAGGTGATCCTCTGCGGAGGGGTGACCGCGCTTATGAAGGCCGCCTTCGCAACCCTGGTGGAGGCCGGCTACCAGCCGGAGAGCGCCTACTTCGAGTGCATACATGAGCTGAAGCTCATCGTGGACCTGATCTACGAGGGGGGCATGAACTACATGCGCTACTCGGTGAGCGACACCGCCGAGTACGGCGACTACACCCGCGGGCCGCGGGTCATCGACGAGCGCGTCCGCCAGACCATGCGCCAAATCCTCAAGGAGGTTCAGGACGGTAGCTTCGCCCGCGAATGGATCCTGGAGAATCAGGCGGGACGCCCCAACTTCCTGGCCCTGCGCAAGCAGAACGCCGAGCACCAGGTCGAGCAGGTGGGCAAGGAGCTGCGGGCGCTGATGAGGGGGCTGAAGGAGGGGGAGGCTTCCTAGCCGATGATGAAGGTAATCTCCACCCAGCCTTCAGGCTGGGGCATGAATGAGAGAAAGCGGAGGCGTGGATGGCTCTTTACCACGTCTGGTTCGCGACGAAAAGGCGCAAGTGGCTTCTGCAAGGGGAGGTCGGTGAAGCCGCGACGGAATTGATAGTTGCAGTGGCGAAAGAGAAGAACATCAATTTGATGGAATGTAAGACAGTGGTGGATCATGTCCATCTGCTCATCGCAGTAGCTGATAGGACACATCTCTCTAAGGCTATGAACCTACTCAAAGGCGCAGCCTCTCGGGGCTTCTTCCAACGGTTTCCCGACCTAAAGCTGGATGCCGGGCTTAACAGCTTCTGGCAGCATCGATATGCGGCCAAGGTGGTCCCGGAAGCCTCAGCAGCTTCGGTGGGCCAGTACATCCGCACCCAATGGGAACGGTTGAACAGATATGAGCGATAAGAACAGCAGTGATGCCCCAACCTTCAGGTTGGGGGCGAAGGATGCAGCCATCCCCCAGCCTTCAGGCTGGGGTGCAGAGAGGCAAGCCCTCATCCTTAACCGGCCCTCCTCGCCATAGGCGAGAGAGGGCCCGGGGGAGCATCATCAAGGATGAGGAGGGATAGCAAAATGGCTGAGGACAAGGTACTCATTTTCGATACCACCCTCCGCGATGGCGAGCAGTCGCCGGGGGTGGCCCTGAACGCTAAGGATAAGCTGGAGATCGCCCGCGCCTTAGAGCGCCTGCGGGTAGACATCATCGAGGCGGGCTTTCCCGCCTCCTCCCCAGGCGACCTGGAGGCGGTGTCCACCATCGCCAAGGAGGTGCGCGGCTCAGTCATCACCGGCCTGGCCCGCGCCGTGCCTGGCGACGTGGACGCCTGCTGGGAGGCGGTTCGCCACGCCGCCGAGCCGCGCATCCACGTCTTCCTCTCCGCCTCCGACATCCACCTCATGCACCAACTGGTGAAAAACAAGGAGGAGGTGCGGGAGATGGGCCGCACCATGGTGGCCAGGGCGGCGAAGTACTGCTCCAACGTGGAGTTCTCTCCCATGGATGCTACCCGCTCCGACCCCGACTACGTCTACCAGTTGCTGGAGGAGTGCATCGACGCTGGCGCTACCACCGTCAACATCCCCGACACCGTGGGCTACGCCATCCCTTACGAGTTCGAGGCCTTCATCCGCAGCATCCTGGAGAAGGTGCCCAACATCCACAAGGCGGTGATCTCTGTGCACTGCCACAACGACCTGGGCCTGGCGGTGGCCAACACCCTGGCGGCCGTCAGGGCCGGGGCCCGTCAGGTGGAGTGCACTATCAACGGCATCGGCGAGCGGGCTGGCAACGCCTCCCTGGAGGAGATCGTGATGGCCATCAAGACCCGCAACGACCTGATCGGGCTGTCCACCAACATCGATACCCCCCACCTCATACGGACCAGCCGCCTGGTATCCGACCTGACCGGTCTGGGGGTGCAGCCCAACAAGGCCATTGTGGGCGCCAACGCCTTTCGCCACCAGTCAGGCGTTCACCAGGATGGCATCCTCAAGCTGCTGGAAACGTACGAGATCATAGACGCCCGCGATGTCGGCCTGGCCCGCGGCGGCATCCTGGTGCTCAACAAGAACTCGGGTCGCCACGGCGTCAAGGCTCGCCTGGAGGAGCTGGGCTTCGAACTCAACCGGGAGGAGCTGAACCGCGTCTTCGAGGCCTTCAAGGAACTGGCCGACAAGAAGGGCGAGATCGACGACCGCGACCTGGAAGCGCTGGTGGCCGACGAGCGGCGCACCTTCGAGGAGCTGTACCACCTCGACCTGCTCCAGGTCTCCTGCGGCAACCAGCTGGTGCCCACGGCCACCGTCCGCCTTGTCGCGCCCGACGGCCAGATCCTGGTGGACACGACCACCGGCACCGGCCCCGTCGATGCCACCTACAAGGCCATCAACCGCCTGGTGGGGGTGCCCAACGTCCTGACCGAGTTCTCGATCAAGAGCATCACCGAGGGCATTGACGCCCTCGGCGAGGTGACGGTGCGCATCGAGAGCGGCGAGCAGACCTTCATGGGACGCAGCGGTGACACCGACATCGTGGTCGCCTCGGCCAAGGCGCTGCTGAACGCCCTCAACCGTCTCCTCTCAGCCCAGGGGCGAGGGGAGGCGGCGCGGACGCCGTCCTAAGGCACGGCCCTCCGCCTAGACCAGAGAGGCTTTCGCCATGGGAATGACCCTGGCCGAGAAGATTCTGGCCGCTCACTGCGACCGCCAGGAGGTGCGGCCCGGCGAGCTGATCAACTGCCGGGTGGACTTCGTGCTGGCCAACGACGTCACAGCCCCGCTGGCCATCGAGCAGTTCCGCAAGCTGGGCGTGGCCAGCGTCTTCGACCCTCGGCGGGTGGCCATGATCCCCGACCACTTCACTCCCAACAAGGACATCAAGAGCGCTGAGAACGCCAGGACGATGAGAAAGTTCGCCCTTGAGCAGGGGCTCGTCTACTACGAGCAGGGGCGAGGGGGCGTCGAGCACGCTCTCCTGCCCGACCACGGCTGGGTCCTCCCCGGCGAGGTGGTGGTGGGCGCCGACTCCCACACCTGCACCTACGGCGCTCTCGGCTGCTTCGCCACGGGCATGGGCTCAACCGACATCGGCTGCGCCATGGCCACCGGCGACATCTGGATGCGAGTGCCGCCATCGCTCAAGCTCGTCTACCACGGCCAGCTCAGGCCCTGGGTGGGCGGCAAGGACATCATCCTCCACACCATCGGCGACATCGGCACCGACGGCGCCCTGTACTCGGCGATGGAGTTCCACGGCGAGGCCATCTCCCAGCTTCCGATGGAGAGCCGCTTCACCATGGCAAACATGGCTATCGAGGCGGGGGCCAAGGCAGGCCTGATGGTGCCCGATGGCACGACCCTGAGCTACGTGAAAGCGCGCGCCCGCCGCGAGTGGCAGGCCTGCGAGCCCGACCCCGACGCGGAGTACGCCGAGGTGCGCCAGTACGACGTGGGGGCGCTGGAACCGACGGTCGCGCTGCCGCATTCGCCGGGGAACGCGGTGCCCCTGAGCCAGGCGCCGAGGGTGGAGATCGATCAGGTCTTCATCGGCTCCTGCACGAACGGCAGGCTGTCCGACCTGCGCCTGGCCGCCCAGATCATGGCGGGCCGTCAGGTTCACCCCCGCGTACGCTGCATCGTTATCCCCTGCACCAACGACGTCTACATTGCCGCGCTCAAAGAGGGACTGCTCGCCACCTTCGTCGAGGCGGGCTGCGCCGTCTCCACCCCCACCTGCGGGCCCTGCCTGGGCGGCTACATGGGCATCCTGGCCGAGGGCGAGCGCTGCGTGGCCACGAGCAATCGCAACTTCCGCGGGCGCATGGGCCATCCCAAGGCGGAGGTGTACCTGGCCAACCCGGCGGTGGCGGCGGCGAGCGCCGTCGCCGGAAGGCTGGCGGGGCCGGAAGAGGTGCTGGGGAGCGCCCCCAAATAGCCCAGAGGGAGTCGAGGATGCAAGGCAACAGCGTCGGCCTAGAGGAAGTGGATGGCGTAGAGATCACCATCCTCATGGACAACTACGTCGATCTGCTGATGATCAGCAGCGAGATCGCCAAGCAGCCGCGGCTGGGGGATACCGTGGGGGAAAAGCAGAGCAGGCTCATCGCCGAGCACGGCTTCTCCGCGCTGGTGACGGTGATAGCCGACGGCCGGCGGGAATCGATCCTGTTCGACGCTGGCCTCAGCCCTGATGGTGTGCTCCACAACATAGACATATTGGAGACCCCTCTAGCCGACGTGCGAGCCATCGTTCTCAGCCACGGCCACGCCGATCACACCGGGGCCCTAGTTGGCCTCCTGCGACGGCTGGGCAAGCGAGGGCTGCCTTTGATCGCCCATCCGGACGCCTTCCTCCAGCGGAAGGTCGTTATTCCCGACGGACGGGAGGTGAAGTTGCCCCCGCCCGACCGAGGGGCATTGCTCCAGGAGGGGGTGCAGCTTGTCGAGGGCAAGGAGCCATCGCTGCTGCTGGACAAACGGGCGCTGGTGACCGGCCAGGTGGCCAGGACCACCGACTTCGAGAAGGGCTTCCCTATCCACCACGCCCTGATCGACGGCCGCTGGCAGCCCGACCCCTGGATCTACGACGACCAGGCCCTGGTCTTCCACCTGCGCGGCAAGGGTCTGGCAATTCTGACCGGCTGCGGGCACGCGGGGGTCATCAACATCATCAAGCATGCTCGAAACGTGACAGGGATAGAAAACGTGTACGCCCTGATAGGCGGCTTTCACCTCGGCGGCCCGCTCTTCGAGGCCATCATCCCTCAGACGGTCGAGGAGCTGAAGGCAGCCGCGCCGCGGGTGGTGGTTCCAGGGCACTGCACCGGCTGGAAAGCCGTACATGAAATGGCCCGGGCGATGCCGGGCGCCTTCATCCAGAACAGCGTAGGCACGCGGTTCGTGCTATAGGAGAACGGCGATGACCCTTCGCGGCCAGGTCCACAAGTACGGCGCCAACGTCGACACCGACGTCATCATCCCGGCGCGCTACCTCAACCTGAACACGACGGAGGAGCTGGCCCCCCACTGCATGGAGGACATCGACGCCGAGTTCGCCCAGCGGGTGCGGCCGGGCGACGTGATCGTGGCCGACACCAACTTCGGCTGTGGCTCCTCGCGGGAGCACGCGCCGCTGGCCATCAAGGGGGCGGGCGTGAGCTGCGTCGTCGCCAAGAGCTTCGCCCGCATCTTCTATCGCAACGCCATCAACCTGGGCCTGCCCATCCTGGAGTGCGCCGAAGCCGTCGACGCCAGCGAGGCGGGCGACGAGCTGGCGGTGGAGCTGGAGACGGGCACAATTCACAACCTGACCAAGGGCAGCGAGTTCAAGGCCAAGCCCTACCCTGAGTTCATGCTGGAGCTGATGCGAGCGGGCGGGCTGGTAGAATATACGAAGCGCAGGCTGGCAGGCGAGAAACGCTGAGCAAGGCCAGCGGGAGTGAACCGCCATGAGCATGTTCAAGGAAGCACTCGACAAGCTGAGGAAGATAGGCACGGAGGTGGAGGACGAGCTCTACGAGTGGGCAGACCAGGAAGACGACGAAGAGAAACGGGTGCGAGGCACGCTGTTCACCTCGCTTCAGGGCTTCCTCACCTTGTGGAAAGCCAGCGAGGCAACGGTGTACGAGAGGGCGCTGGGTCTGCTGGGCTTTGGCGGCTTGCTCTGGCTGCTCACCGGCGAACTCATCTTCGGAATCAGGCACAGACTCGTGCGAGGGGTAGCCGCGGCCTTCGCGGTTGTCTGGTTCATTCCAGGGCTGATAGCGGCCGTGGCCATCCTGGTCTACGGCCTTGGGTTGGTGCACGCCAAGCAGTGGCGTACCTACCCGTTGCTTCTGGCCTTCGCTTCCGGCGGCCTGATCGCCTTCAGGGCGGTGTTCGGAGAGGTGGCCAGAGAGCAGGCCCAGCTTGTCCGACGCGGCCGGCGTCGCACCAGGGCCAAGTAGTCATATCCTTTGGCATCGCGGCCGTTGGCCAGCGTCGCTCTACGGCCAGCCTGTATGCTACACTTTCGAGCAGACCGAGCTCACGCTCAACAGAAGAAACGAACCATCGAAGGGAAGGTATGAATGCACCGAATAGCTGTAATCCCCGGCGACGGAACGGGCACGGAGGTGGTGCGCGAGGGCCTGAAGGTGCTGGAAGCGGCCGCCCAGGCCACCGGCTTCCGCTACGACACCACTACCTATGACTTCGGCGGCGAGCGCTACCTGCGGACGGGCGAAGCCTTGCCTGACTCGGCCATCGAGGAGCTGCGGGGCTTCGACGCCATCTACCTGGGGGCCATCGGCCACCCAGACGTGCCGCCGGGGCCGCTGGAGGTGGGCATCCTCCTACGCATTCGCTTTGAGCTGGACCAGTACATCAACCTTCGCCCGGTGAAGCTCTATCCTGGCGTGGACTGCCCTCTGAAGGACAAGGGCCCGGAAGACATCGACTTCGTGGTCGTTCGCGAGAACACCGAGGGGCTCTACTCGGGCATGGGCGGCGTCCAGTACAAGGGCACGCCCCAGGAGGTCTCCACCCAGATCCACTGCACCACCCGCTTCGGCGCCGAGCGGGCCATCCGCTATGCCTTTGAGCTGACCCGCAATCGCAACAGACAGAAGCAACTGCACCTGGTGGCCAAGACCAACGTCCTGACCCATGTCCATGATACCTGGTGGCGGGCCTTCACTGAGGTGGGCGAGGCCGACTATCCCGACATCAAGCGGGAGTACGCCCACGTCGACGCCTGCTGCATGTGGTTTGTCAAGAACCCGGAGTGGTTCGACGTGATCGTGGTCGACAACATGTTCGGCGATATCATCACCGACCTGGGGGCAATGATTCAGGGCGGTATGGGCGTGGCGGCGGGGGGCAACATCAACCCGGAGGGCGTCTCCATGTTCGAGCCCATCGGCGGCAGCGCGCCGAAGTACACGGGCCAGAACGTGATCTGCCCGATGGCAGCGATCGCCGCCGCCCAGATGATGCTCGTTGAGCTGGGGGAGGCGGAAGCCGCCGAGCGCACCGAGCAGGCGATCATCAAGGCCCTGACCAGCGGCAAGATCAAGTCGCTGGGCGCCGGCCGCATGGGCATGAGCACGTCTGAGATGGGGGATTTGGTAGCGAGTTTGGTGTGAGGGCTGCCCCGCAAAGGGGAAGCGGGTGGCGGAGACGGCTGGAGGTGAGCGGACATGGCTAAGGTTGAACTATACGACACCACCCTCCGCGACGGCACCCAGATGGAGGGCATATCGCTCTCCGCCGAGGACAAGCTGAAGATCGCCCGCAAGCTGGACGAGCTGGGCGTGCACTACATCGAGGGGGGCTGGCCGGGCTCCAACCCCAAGGACGCCGAGTTCTTCGTGCGGGCCCGGTCGCTCAAGCTGACCCACGCCAAGCTGGCCGCCTTCGGCTCCACCCGTCGCGCCGGCGGCAAAGCGGACAAGGACGCCAACATCCGCGCCCTGATCGACGCCCGCACGCCGGTGGTCACCCTGGTGGGCAAGGCCAGCGACATGCAGGTGCGCCAGATCCTGGAGACCACCCTGGAAGAGAACCTGAAGATGATCTCCGAGTCCATCCGCTACCTCAAGTCGCACGGCCTTACGGTCTTCCTGGACGCCGAGCACTTCTTCGACGGCTTCTACTCCAACCACCGCTATACCCTTAAGTGCCTCCAGTCGGCGGCCAAGGCCGGGGTGGACTGCATCATCATGTGCGATACCAACGGCGGCACCCTCACCTCTCGCCTGAGGGAGCCCATCAAGGCGGCGCTGGAGGCCGTCGACACGCCCCTGGGCATCCACGCTCACAACGCCGCCGACCTGGCGGTGGCCAACACCCTGGCGGCGGTGGAGATGGGGGTGGCCCAGGTACAGGGGTGCATCAACGGCTACGGCGACGGCTGCGGCAACGCCGACATCATCAGCGTCATCGCCAACCTTAAGCTCAAGATGGGCATCGACTGCGTGAGCGATGAGCAGCTAGCCAAGCTCACCGAGGTCTCCCGCTACGTGAGCGAGACCGCCAACCTTCCACCCGGCCCCCGCCAGCCGTACGTGGGCACGGCCGCCTTCGCCCACAAAGCGGGCCTGCACGTGGCCGCCCTCATGAAGCACGAATCGTCCTACCAGCACATCGACCCGGCTCTGGTGGGCAACGACCGCCGCATCCTGGTGTCGGAGCTGGCCGGCCAGCGCAACATTCAGGCCAAGCTCAAGGAGCAAGGCGTCGACATTTCTCTGAGCAAGGAAGAGGCGCGCCACCTCTTGGGCGTGATCAAGCTGATGGAGAGCCGCGGCTATCAGTACGAGGGGGCAGAGGCCTCGTTTGAGCTCCTGGTCAGGCGCAACCAGCCCGACTACCAGCCTCCCTTCGAGCTGGACGACTTCATGGTGGTGGAGCGCCGCCACCCCCGCCCTGGCGAGGAGGATGAGCGGGAGATGCTGTCGGAGGCGATAGTCAAGGTGCGGGTAGGTGACGAGATCATCCATACCGCCGCCGAAGGGAACGGGCCGGTGAATGCCCTGGACATCGCCCTCCGTAAGGCCCTGGTCCAGTTCTACCCCACGCTGGAGGCGACCAAGCTCGTGGACTACAAGGTGCGCATCATCGATAGCGCCGGCGGCACCGCCGCCTACGTGCGGGTGCTCATCGAGGCCACCGACGGCGAGCGCCACTGGACGACAGTGGGCAGCTCCACCGACATCATCGAGGCCTCCTGGCTAGCCCTGACCGACGCCCTGGAGTGGTGGCTGGTGAGGCGGGAAGCAAGCCTTTAGGCTGCCAAAAAGCACGAGGCCGGCCTGCCGCGCTACAACAGGCCAGCCTCGCACAGGGGAGGAGCCTCTCTAGAAGGCGTTGGTATTCGCCGCTATCCTCGTCCCACGGCCAGAAGCCGTCGCGGGGCATGAGTTCCACATTCAATAACGCTTACGGCTTGGCTCAGATTCGGGGCGAGGCCAGTCTTGCAGAATTTTCGGCCAGTTCACAATAAGCGCCCCCTGGCACTTGCCAGGGCAGCGGTGCTCTGCTATACTCCCTGGCGATTACGTCTGGTTGGGAGGAGTCTCGTGGTAGTGGTGAACAGCTTTCCCAAGTGTCAAAAGTGCCAAACTGGTGATCTGGTTCCCTTGTCTGATTTTGGGAGCCAGGGAGCGCCCATCCATTACAAGGCGTGGGCGTGCACTAACCCCACCTGTGGGTTCAACATCAAGATCCGGAATGGCGATCTGTACATCGGCGAGCCGATCAGCGACGGGGCTCTTCATACCCCCCGCGTTCGCTGAGCAGCCATTATCCGTTTCCCCACATCCCCCAAAATAGACACAAAGGCCTGGTAGGCCTTCGTTTTGCCTTCTTTTTCTCTATCGACCTCCCCCAGATGCTTCATCTAGCAGGCCTCCACTGCATCACTCCTACCCCAGCACAGCCCAACGCTTTAGACCTCGACACCTTGAACCGCATTTGCTAGAATGAGAATCCGCCGGTTTGGTGGGTTGGAGGAGGTTTGGCGGGGTGTAGCTCAGTCAGGTTAGAGCGCACGGTTCGGGACCGTGAGGTCGGCAGTTCGAATCTGCCCACCCCGACCAGGTAGCGGACGGTGAACAGAGGCAGCCGAGAGCGCCTCTGAAATCCTCTTTCGTCTGACGATCGTATTTTTCCAGGACGAGGCCATTTTCCAGCGAGCTGTAAGGGTTCGCGCGTGGGAAATGCCAACTCTTCGCCGAGGTAAGGTAACTATCTGGCGAGATGAGCGTTCTTAGGTAAGTCGGTCGGTCAGACCATCAGGGAGGCTTGGACAAGTTAAGAGGCTTTCTTGGAGGACAGCGTAACGTCTGGCTTGCCCTGGCGTCTTTAAAGGAGATGCGCGGCGGCAATGGGCACCAGTTCTCTCCAGAACTCCATAAGGGCAGACTTGCAAAAGACTAGAGAAACCTCTAAAATGCGCGGCACTGTGAGGTGATTTGACGGACATGGTATTCACAGCGGACGATCGGACGAGGCTGTTTCGGCGGCAGCGGACGCAGCAGGCCATTCAGCTGGCCATGCAGGGCCAGTGGCAAGAAGCTGCGGCCGTCAACCGAGCGATCATCGCTGCCTTTCCCAACGATGTGGATGCTTACAATCGGTTGGGGAAGGCCCTGACGGAACTCGGCCACTATTCAGAAGCGCGGGAAGCCTACGCCAAGACCCTGGAGCTTGACTCCCTCAACTCCATAGCCCAGAAAAACCTGACTCGCCTGGCCACGCTGGGCGAGGGGGCAGATGTCCAAGCGGAGGGAGGCCAGAAGCTCTCTCCCCAGATGTTCATAGCGGAGATGGGCAAGACTGGCATAACCGTCCTGACGCGAGCGGCCGCGAAGGCTGCCGCCCGAATGACGGCAGGGGATCAGGTGTTTCTGCGCCGTCAGAACAACACCCTGGTGGTAGAGAGCGGCCAGGGGGAATACCTGGGAGAGATAGAGCCCAAGCTGGGCATGCGCTTGATCAAACTGATGGAGGCGGGCAATGAATACGCGGCGGCCATCGCCACCCTCAGCCAGGACGATGTCCGGGTGATCATCAAGGAGACCTTCAAGCACCCCAGCCAGGCGGGCAAGCCCTCCTTCCCGCCGATGGCCGGGGACGCCTTCCGCGCCTACACGAAGGAGGGCTTGCTGCGACGCGACGTGGGAGAGGAAGAGGAGAGCTTCGAGGAGGGAGACGACACAGAGGACTGGGACAGCCGTCGCAAGGGTCCGGGGGTGGATGTCACCATCTACGAATTCAGCGGCGGCGGGGAGGAAGAAGAGTAGGCGAAGCGACGCTGACAAAGGAGCTTTGGCGGCCGAGGCGCAGGCGAGAGCGAAGCCTCGGCCTTTCTCTTGCCACTGCCAAGCTGGCCTTGCTATCATCGCCTGGGATTGCCCGGATCAAGGCGGCTGCTATCCCATCTTGAGCCATGACTGAGATAATTCGCGCTCGCAAGCTGCTCAAACGGTTTGACGGCTTCACCGCTGTGGACGGCATCGACTTCTCGGTGCGTAGGGGGGAGTGCTTTGGCTTCCTGGGGCCGAACGGCGCCGGCAAGACCACCACCGTGCGCATGATCTCCTGCGTATCGCCTGTGACCGAGGGCGAGCTGGTGGTGGACGGTTTGGACGTGCGGCGAGAATCACGTCGAATCAAGTCGCTCCTGGGCGTAGTGCCCCAGGAGGACAACCTGGACCCGGACCTCTCCGTGCGCCAGAACCTGGCGGTCTATGCCCGCTATTTCGACATGCCCAAGGAGCTAGCCAATGAGCGCATAGACGAGAGCCTGGCCCTGTTCCAGCTGGAGGAGAAGCAGCGCGAGCCCATCTGGGCCCTGTCCACGGGCCTCAAGCGGCGGCTCACCATTGCCCGCGGTCTGATCAATCAGCCGAAGATCCTGGTGCTGGACGAGCCGACCACCGGCCTCGACCCGCAGGCCCGCCACCTGGTTTGGCAAAAGCTGCGCTCCCTCAAGGAGCAGGGGGTGACCATGCTCCTGTGCACGCACTACATGGAGGAGGCCTCTCACCTCTGCGACCGCCTGGTCATCATGCACCAGGGGCGCATCCTGGTGGAGGGTTCGCCGGCGGGGCTGGTAGAGGAGCACGCCGGACGGGAGGTAGCGGAGGTGCGCGTCAGCGGCCCACAGCGGGAGAGGGTTCTGGCCGAGATGGCGTCCCGGCCCGGCCTGACGGTGGAGGAGGTGGAGGATGTCCTCTACATCTATGCGCGCACCCCCGACGGCCGAGCGCAGATGGCCGACCTGATCATGGACGCGGAGAGCGTGGCCTACCACCAGGCCAACCTGGAGGACGTCTTCCTGCGCCTGACGGGAAGAGGGCTCGTAGAATGAGTATTGCCCTCCCTGGTCTCGGCATTCGTCTGCCCGATGTGTCCTATCGGGCGTATCGGGTGTGGCAACGTAACCGCGACGTTTACCTGCGCCTGTGGAAAGCGGAGGTCATATGGCCGCTGGTGGAGCCGCTCATCACCCTTCTTGCCCTGGGTCTAGGCTTGGGAGAGCTGATAACTGAGGCGGAGTTGCCCGGCGACCAGCGCTATATCGAATTCATCGCCCCCGGTATTCTGGCGGCCTTCCCCATGTGGTCGGCCGCCGCGGAGTGCGGCTGGGGCTCCTTCTTCCGCATGGAAAACCAGCGGACGTACGATGCCATCGTGGCCACCCCGGTGAGCGTCGAGGACGTCATCACCGGGGAGATCCTGTGGGGCGCCACGCGGGCCCTGATCTCGACAACGTATATCCTCGTGGTCATCACGGCCTGGGGGCTGGTGGACTCGCCCCTGGCCGTGCTGGTGCTCCCCATGGCGGTGCTTCCCGGCGTGATGTTCGCCAGCATCTCGCTCTCCTACACCTCCGTGGCCTGGTCCATCAGCTCGCTGAACTACTTCTTCGCCGTGTTCATCACGCCTATGTTCTGGCTGGGCGGGGTGTTCTTCCCCATAGACCGGCTGCCGGAGTGGGCCCAGCAGGTGGCCTGGTGGCTGCCCGCCACCCATGCCGTGGAGGTCTACCGGGGGCTGACCTCCGGGAACCTGGAGTGGAGCCACCTGGGGGACGTGGCCTGGATCCTGGTGGCGGGGTCGATCTTCTATATGGTTGCCGTGCTCTCCATGCGTCGACGGCTGGTCAAGTAGGGCAACCCAGCACCGCCCCGACAAGTCGGGGCGGCTTGA
>JAIVWR010000003.1:0-24127 GCA_048636435.1 Acidobacteriota bacterium
CCGACGCCTCAAGGAACACAATCCCAACATCAGGGTCGTCGCCACGCTGCCCCCCGTGGGAGATCTGGTGCAGGGCCTGCGCAGCCTGGACGAGGGGTTCATACCGCCCGTGCTCGACGAGTCGCTCCTCGATGAGCGCATGGTGGTAGACTCGCGCACCTCCTTCGCCGCTGCCAAGGAACTGCTCCAGAAGGAGGGCATCTTCGCCGGCGTCTCATCGGGGGCTGTCCTGCACACCGCTCAGCGCGTCGCCCAGCAGATGGACGAGGGTAAGATCGTCGTCCTGTTGCCCGACGGCGGCTGGAAGTACCTGTCCATGCCTCTGGACCAGGGGCTGTAAGGAGCCGCTGGAGGACAACGAGAGCAGGGTGTGGTGGTGTTCACCATCGAGAAGCATTACATCGACAACATGATCGCCCACGCCCGCCGCGAGGCGCCCATCGAGTGCTGCGGCGTCCTCGGCGGCAGAGATGGGCGCGTCCTTAAGCTCTATCAGGCCACCAACGCCGAGCACAGCCGCTACCGCTACAACATCGAACCCCAGGAGCTCTTCCGCATCAACCGGGAGTGCGAGGAGAACGGCTGGCAGTTCCTGGCCATCTATCACTCTCATCCCGACAGCGCAGCCTATCCTTCCCCTACCGATGTCCACCTGGCCGCCCTATGGCCGGAGTCTCTCTACTTTATCGTTTCGTTGCTTAGCCCTGAGAACCCAGAAGTGCGCGCCTTCCGCATCCGGAATGGCGAAGTCACAGAAGAGAAGATAGAGATCGTTTAGTATGCCGAGCTCCCATGTGCACGGCCGTCCTGGCCAGCGCGCCATGCAAGTAAGCCGTCGCAGCAGGAGGTAGCGCAGTGGCAGTACTGGCTCCTATCACCATTCGCGACCGCCAGTTCGTCTGGGGCACCCGCACCTACGTCATGGGCGTCATTAACATCAGCCCGGACTCCTTCTCGGGCGACGGCCTGGGCCGTGATGTGGACGCCGCGGTGGAGCAAGGCCGCCGTTTCGAGCAAGAGGGCGCGGACATCCTCGACGTGGGGGGAGAATCCACCCGCCCGGGCTTTCAGCCCGTATCCGTAGCCGAGGAGATAGAGCTGATTCTGCCGGTCATCCAGCGCCTGGTGCGGGAAACGAGCCTGCCCATCAGCATCGATACCTACAAGGTGGAGGTGGCCGAAAAGGCGATCAAGGAAGTCGGCGCGCACATGATCAACGACATCTGGGGCTTCCGCCAGGATGGGGAGAGGATGGCTCTGCTCGCGGCGGAGACAGGCCTGCCGGCCGTTATCATGCACAACCAGCGCGGTCGCCCCTTCCGCGACGTCATCGGCGACCTCCTGGCCGGATTCCGTGAGAGCCTCCGCATCGCCCGCCAGGCCGGTGTCCCCGAGGAGCGGCTGATCATCGACCCCGGCTTCGGCTTCGGCTGGGAGGAGCACCACAACCTGGAGATGCTTCGCCGCCTCAGCGAGCTGCGCGTCCTGGGCCGTCCCGTCCTTATCGGCACCTCCCGCAAGTCCACCATCGGCAAGGTCCTTGGCCTGCCGGAGCACGAGCGGCTAGAGGGCACGGCGGCCACCGTGGCCATCGCCATCGCCAACGGCGCCGACATCGTGCGGGTGCACGATGTGAAGGCCATGATCCGCGTAGCCCGCATGACCGACGCCGTCGTGCGCGGCCAGGACTAGCGACCTGCCATGGCCAGCCTGGCCGCCACCGTCTACCTGAGCCTGGGAGCCAACCTGGGCGATCGCCTGGCCAATCTGCGGCTGGCCCTGACCCGCCTGCAAACGCTGGCCCGCCTGGAGGAGGTCTCCTCTCTCTACGAGACGCAGCCCCAGGGGGTGAGCGACCAGCCCCTCTTCTTGAATGCCGTCTGCCGCGTTAGCACCGGCCTGGAGCCGCAGGCCCTCCTGCGCTTCCTCAAGAACGTGGAGCGGGAGACCGGCCGCCAACCGGGCGGCGAGAGATGGGGTCCGCGACCCATCGATCTGGACATCCTCCTCTACGATGACCGCGTGCTGGATGCCCCCGAGCTAACGGTTCCCCATCCGCGCCTGGCCGAAAGGGCCTTCGTCCTGGTTCCCCTGTGCGAGCTGGCGCCCGAGCTACGTCACCCGCTACTGGGAAAGACTATGAAAGAGCTGCTGGCCTCGGTGGGGAAGAAGGGGGTAAGGAAAATAGCTCCCAGGGCCTGGGAGAAAGGGGAGGGAAACGAGGGGATAGCGGGCGCCGAGGCTTAAGGAATAGCCTCTTCCTCCTCGAACTCCTCCTCCAGTTCGCTCTCCGTCGTGAACATCGTCCAGCCGATCCAGAAGGCGAGGGCAGAGATGGCAGCGAGAGTGGCCATCACCGGCAGAGCCACCGCCATGTAGCTACGCCTGGCGGCAGCCCAGAGGAACAGCATCATCTGGAGGACAGCACCCGCCATGATCAGGACGCCCGTCATCTGTGACCGTTCCATCCTTTGACACCTCCCAACGTCACATCCAGTAGGCCCTGCCCTTGCGCTATTCCCGCAACTCCGGGGGGAGAAGATTGGGGATGGAGTCGACGATGGGATAGCGCTGTGAGCACTTGGGGCAGAGGAGGGAGCCACTGATAACCTCTGCTCCCTTCTCCTTTTCCACCGTGAGCTCAAGCGGGCCCTTGCAGAGGGGACAGGCCAGGATCTCCATCAGGTCTTTTCGCATCACCTTGCTCCAATCGCTTCTTGGACAGCGGCCATTGTAATCTCCTACCGCTCACCCTGTCAACGAAGGTGGATGCCTCAAGAGGGCGGTGCCTTTGACTCATATTGGGCTAGATGCTACAATTGATGACGCCTGGGAGCAGGCGTTTGGATGAGGAAGCGAGCGCCAGTATTCGCAGTTGCAGCCGTCATGCCCCTGATGGCAGCGATAGGTGGGCTAGCGTATTTGTTGTGGTGGGAGAACAGTCACTGCCTCTTCTGCGGCAAAAAACTGGACTCGGGGGGCAAGTGCTCCAACCCCGATTGCAGCTTAGGTCGCCTAACCGATTGAACGCTGTGACTTCCTGCCAAACCGCCGCTGTCGGGCTGGGGCGTTAGGCGGGGAATGAGCTCACATTCCGGCTTACGAGAGTCCTGCGGCGTCTTCGGCGTCTACGCGCCAGGCGAGGACGTAGCCAGGATCGCCTTCTACGGCCTGTATGCCCTTCAACATCGAGGCCAGGAAAGCGCCGGCATAGCCACCGCCGACGGCAGCAAGATTCATCTCCGCACCGGCATGGGCCTTATCTCTCAGGTGTTCGATGAGGCCGACCTCTCCTACCTGCCCGGCCACATCGCCGTAGGCCACACCCGCTATTCCACCACCGGCTCCAGCCGACCCGAGAACGCCCAGCCCTTCTATCTGGAGGGCCCCCGCGGGCCATTGGCTCTGGGGCACAACGGCAATCTGGTCAACGCCGAGGTGCTCCGTGGCGACCTGGAGGAGCAGGGCTATCGCTTCGCAACCTCCGCCGACACGGAGATCATTGCCAACATCTTGGCCTCGGCCCCCGGCACCACCTGGGAGAAGCGCTTCGGCCACGTCATGCGGCGCGTCCAGGGCGCCTATTGCGTTGTGGGGCTCACCCCCGGCGGCCTCCTGGCCATGCGCGACCCCTACGGCGTTCGCCCCCTCTGCTTGGGCTCCCTCAACAGCGGCTGGGTCGTAGCCTCCGAAAGCTGCGCCCTCGATCACCTGGGGGCGACCTTCCTGCGCGAGGTGGAGCCCGGCGAGGCCCTCTACATCGACGAGAACGGTGTCAACTCCTACAACCCCGTGCCCCGTCAGCGCGACGCCCTCTGCATCTTCGAGTACATCTACTTTTCCCGGCCCGACACCATCCTCCGCGACAAGCTCCTCTATCCCGTGCGCATGGCTATGGGAGCCGAGCTCGCGCGCCAGTACCCCGTCGAGGCCGACCTCGTTATCGGCGTACCGGACTCGGCCATCCCGGCCGCTATCGGCTACTCCCACGAGTCGGGCATCCCCTACGCCGAGGGCCTGGTGAAGAACCGCTATGTCGGCCGCACCTTCATCCAGCCCGACCAGCGCCTGCGAGAGGTGGGCGTCTATCTAAAGTTCAACCCCATGCGGGAGCTCCTGGAGGGTCAGCGGCTGGTGGTGGTGGACGACTCCATCGTTCGTGGCACTACTACCCCCAGGGTGGTGGAGATGCTGCGCAGGGCGGGCGCCCGCGAGGTGCACATGCGCATCACCGCCCCACCGATCCGCAACCCCTGCTTCTTGGGCATCGATATGGCCACCCGCTGGGAGCTCATCGCCTCTCACAACTCGGTGGAGGATATCCGCCGCCACATTGGCGCCGATAGCCTCGCCTACCAGACCATCGACGGCCTGCTGGGAGCGGTGGGCCAGACTCGCGAGGCCTTCTGCATGGCCTGCTTCACCGGCGATTACCCCATGGAGGTTCAGCTCCAGATGGATAAGCTGATCTTCGAGCGCCGCCCGGCGCGGCCTGGCGAGAAGCCCGAGCCAGTGCCCGTCGCCTGGACCTGGGAGCGAGACCGGCGCTAGCCTCTCATGGAGGAGGCTCATCCCCCTAAGCGTATGACCTACTCCCAGGCGGGTGTGGACGTGGATGCTGCCTCTCGCCTGGTCGACCGCATCAAGGAGCTGGCCAGGGCTACCCACCGGCCCGAGGTGCTTGCCGGCGTGGGGCCCTTCAGCGGTCTGTTTCGCCTGAGCGGCTATCGAGACCCCGTGCTGGTGGCCAGCGCCGACGGCGTCGGCACCAAGCTGAAGATCGCCTCCCTCCTCGCTCGCTACGACACGGTGGGCATCGACCTGGTGAACCACTGCGTTAATGACATCCTCACTACGGGCGCCGAGCCCCTCTTCTTCCTCGACTACCTGGCCAGCAGCGGCCTGTCCGACGAGGCAAAGACGGCTATCGTTCAGGGGATGGCCTCGGCCTGCCAGGCGACAGGCTGTGCCCTCCTCGGCGGCGAGACAGCCGACATGCCCGACATCTACGGCCGGGGCGACTTCGACCTGGTGGGCTTCATCGTGGGCGCCATCGAGCGCGGCCAGATCATCGACGGCACCGCCATCCGCGAGGGCGATGTGCTGCTCGGCCTGCCCTCCAGCGGTCTGCACACCAACGGCTACTCGCTCGTCCGCAAAGTCTTCGGCGTCGGCCTCGGCGGCGACCCAGACGAGGAGCGCGCCCGCCTGGGCCGCACCTACCCCGGCCTGAAGGCCACGCTGGGAGAGGCGTTGCTCTCACCCCACCGCTGCTACTACAATGAGCTGAAGGCCATCCTGGGGCGCGTAGAGGCGGTTCGCGAACCGCCTCTACTGAAGGGCATTGCTCACATCACGGGCGGCGGCATACCGGGCAACCTGCCCCGCATCCTACCCGACGGGCTGGGCGCCCGCCTGCGCCGTGGCAGCTGGCAGGTGCAACCCATCTTTCGCCTCATCCAGGAGCGGGGCAACGTGGCAGAAGACGAGATGTACCGCACCTTCAACATGGGCCTGGGCATGATAGTAGCCTGCGCCCCCCAGGACGTGGACGCGTTGCGCGCGCAGTTGCCCGAGGCGCTGGTGGTGGGGGAGGTCGTCGCCCACAAGGGCGAACGACGGGCCGTCATCGAATAGGAGCGCTTGCGCATGCCAAGGTTCCGCATCTACTACGTCGCCCGCAGGCCGCACGGCATTCGAATCGACTCCGAGTACACCCGCTCGTTGGAGGAGCCTCGCGGCCTTCTCAGTCACCGCGAGATGACCTGGGAGGAAGACCTCGAGGCGAGGAACGCGCGCGAGGCTTTGCGTGCGTTCTTCGAGGAGCACTTGGAGCGCCTCTCGGACCTCGCGTACATCGATGACGACGGCCGTACGCAGCGCTCCCGCCGCATCGATGACTTCGACCCCAACCGCACCTACGTGTGGACCGAGGGCGACAGGCTCATGGAGTTCCAGGGCATCGAGAACCTGGAGGGCGGGCTCGTGCCCTGCCCCCTCTGCGGCGGCAGCGGCGAGGTAACTCCCGACGTAGCCAAGGAGTTCGAGGAGACTGAAGAGGAAGGCGAGGAGTACCACAGGTGAATGCCATCATTTCCGTTTCTGACAAGACAGGCGTTGTCGATTTCGCCCGCGGGCTGGCGGAGCTGGGCTTCGACGTGCATAGCACCGGCGGCACCCACAAGGCCCTGGCCGAGGCGGGCGTCGCCGTCACCAGCGTCTCGAAGCTCACCGGCTTCCCCGAGATCCTCGACGGGCGGGTCAAGACCCTCCACCCGGCGGTGCACGGCGGCATCCTCGCCCGCCGCGACCAGCCCTCGCACCTGGAGGAGCTGGCCAAGAGCGGCATCGAGGCCATCGACCTGGTGGCCGTCAACCTCTACCCCTTCGTCGAGACCGTGACCAGGCCCGGCGTGACCCTGGACGATGCCCTCGAGAACATCGACATCGGCGGGCCGACCATGATCCGCGCCGCCGCCAAGAACTTCCCCCACGTGCTGGTGGTGGTCGACCCCGCAGACTACGGCACCCTGCTTGACCTCCTGCGCAGCGGAGCAGTGCCCCTGGAGGAGCGCCGACGCCTGGCGCTCAAGGCCTTCCAGCACGTCGCCTCCTACGACACCGCCATCGCCCAGTACCTGCGCGCGGAGGAGGTAGGCTTCCCCCAGGACCTCACCGTCTCCCTCAGCAAGCTCTTCGACCTCCGCTACGGCGAGAACCCCCACCAGAAGGCAGCGGTCTACCAAGAGGAGAGCGCCCTCTGGGGAGCCCGCACCTCGGGCATCGTGGCCGCCGACCAGCTCCACGGCAAGGCCCTCTCCTACAACAACTTCCTCGACGCCGACGCCGCCTGGCGGGCCTCCCTCGACTTCGCCGAGCCCACCGCGGTCGTGGTGAAGCACACCAACCCCTGCGGCCTCGCCTGCCACCAGGACCTGGCCGAGGCTTATCGCCGCGCCGTCTCCGGCGACCCCGTCTCCGCCTACGGAGGCATCGTCGCCGTCAACCGGGAGCTCACGGGCGATGCGGCGGAAGAGATCGGCAAGACCTTCTATGAGATCGTCATCGCCCCTGCCTTCTCAGAGGAGGCCCTGACAATCTTGCAGAAGAAAAAGAACCTGCGCATCCTCCAGCTCGATGAGAGCGCCGCCGTCGGCTGCGCCACCGCCCTGGAATACCGACGCGTCTCCGGCGGCTTCCTCGCCCAGGAGCCCGACACCTACCTGGACGACGCCATCGAGCTGAAGGTGGTGACCAAGCGCGCTCCCACCGACCAGGAGCTGGCAGACCTGCGCTTCGCCTGGAAGGTGGTCAAGCACGTCAAGTCCAACTCCATCGTCATTGTCAAGGACCGCACCCTTCTGGGCATGGGCGCCGGCCAGCCCAACCGGGTGACCAGCGTCCATCTGGCCCTCCGGCGGGCCGAGGACCGCGCCCGCGGCGCCGTTCTCGCCTCCGATGCCTTCTTCCCCTTCCCCGACGGCGTCGAGCTGGCCGCCGCCGGTGGCGTCACTGCCGTCATCCAGCCCGGCGGCTCCATCCGCGACCAGGAGGTCATCGAGGCGGCGGACGCCCACGGCATGGCCATGGTCCTTACCGGCATCCGCCACTTTAGGCATTGAGCCATGGCTACCGTCGACGTCATCATCCCCGTCTACAACGAAGAGCACGTCCTGGCCGAGAGCGTGGCCACCCTGCGCCGCTTTCTGAGCGAGGGCTTTCATCATCAGTGGCGCATCCTCATCGCCGACAACGCCTCCACCGATGGCACCCTCACCGTGGCCCAGGAGCTGGCCGAAGAGCACTCGGACGTCGCCTCCCTTCACATCCCTGAGAAGGGCCGAGGGCGGGCGCTCAAGGCGTCCTGGCTCGGCAGCGCGGCCGATATCGTCAGCTACATGGACGTAGACCTCTCCACCGAGCTCGAGGCCTTCCCGCCCCTCATCGAGGCCATCGCCAGCGAAGGCTACCACGTGGCCACCGGCAGCCGCCTGTCGTCCGCCTCCGACACCACCCGCTCCCGAAAGCGCGAGGTGATCTCCCGCGGCTACAACCTGATGATCAAGGCGCTGTTCTTCACCCGCTTCTGCGACGCTCAGTGCGGCTTCAAGGCCCTCAGCCGCCAGGCGGTTCGCGAGCTGGTGCCGCTGATAGAGAACAACGAGTGGTTCTTCGATACGGAGCTACTGATCCTGGCCGAGAAGGCCGGCTATCCCGTGAAGGAGATCCCCGTGCGCTGGCTGGAGGACCCCGACACGCGCGTGAACATCCGCAAGACCGTCTGGGAGGACATTCGCGGGCTGGCGCGCCTCCGCCTGCGACGCCCCTGGCGAGGCGTCAAGCCCAGCTCATAAGGGCCGCCCCGCCAGCTTGGCCAGGGCTTCTGTTGCAGCCCACCCGCATCACCCATCCCCCGCTCACCCCCTGCGCCCTGGGCCGCTGTCACCCTGAGCGCAGCGAAGCCTGCCCTGAGGCTGTCGAAGGGGGTCTCACTTCAACGGGCCCCCTGTCGCTACAACTCGGGGATAGTACGCACTAGGCCACCCACCTCGGCGCTTGTGCTATCATAGCGGCGCATTTCCAGGGGAGCGAGGCCAGTGACTCAGAATGTTCCCTTCGACGTCGCCATCATCGGCGGCGGCCCCGGCGGCTACGTCGCCGCCATCAGGGCCGCCCAGCTAGGCGCGCGGGTGGCCCTCGTGGAGAAGGACCGCCTTGGTGGCGCCTGTCTCCATCGCGGCTGTATTCCCACCAAAGCCCTCCTTCGCACCGCCGAAGCCCTGCTGGAGTCGAAGCACGCCTCCACCGTGGGCGTGGCGGTGAACGACGCCACCGTCGACTTCGCGGCGATGATGGCCTGGAAGAAGCGAGCGGTGGCCCAGCAGGCGGACGAACTGGAGAAGCTGATCGCCTGGCGGAAGATCGCCGTCTTCCGAGGCGAGGGGCGACTGGTTGGCCCCGATTCCATCAAGGTCGGGGATGAGCTTCTGGCCGCCGGCAAGATAATCATCGCCACCGGCTCCCTGCCCAGCCGCCTCTCCATCCCCGGCGCGAACCTGCCTGGCGTCCTCACCAGCGACCAGATCCTCGAGCTTGACGCAATGCCCGAGAGCCTGGTCGTCATCGGCGCTGGCGTGGTGGGCTGCGAGTTCGCCTCCATCTTCTCCGCCCTGGGGGCCCGCGTGACTGTCCTCGAAATCCTACCCCGCATCCTGCCCCCGGTAGACGAGGAGATCGCCCGCCGCTTCCAGCAGATTCTGCGCAGCCAGGGCGTCACCATCCACACCAAGGCCTCGCTTCAAGAGATCAGGGCTCAGGACGACCGCCTGCGCCTGCTCTTCGCCCTCGGCGAGGAGCAGCAGGAGGTGGTGGCGGACAGGGTGCTGATGGCGGTGGGCCACCGGCCCTCCAGCGATGCCCTCGAAGCGGCTGGCCTCGCCCTCAGAGACGGCTCGGTGACGGTCAACGACCGCCTGGAGACCAGCGTCGACAACGTCTACGCCGCCGGCGATGTGCTGGGGCTCTACATGCTGGCCTACGTTGCCTCCTACCAGGGGATCATCGCCGCCGAGAATGCCCTCGGCGGCAGCCGCCAGGCCGACTATCGAGCCGTGCCCACCTGCGTGTTCACCCTGCCGGAGATAGCCAGCGTCGGCCTGCGCGAGGAGGAGGCCCGCGCCCAGGGCGTTTCCTATAAGGTGAGCCGTTTCCCCTTCTCGGCGCTGGCGCGGGCTCAGCTTTTGGGGCAACCCCTGGGCCTGGTGAAGCTGATCTGTGAGGAACCCTCGGGCCGCCTGCTGGGGGTGCATATCCTCGGGCCCAGAGCCACCGACATCATCGGCGAGGGCGTACTGGCGCTGCGAATGGGGGCAACCGCTCAGGATCTGGCGCACACCATGCACGGCCACCCCAGCCTGCCCGAGGCCATCTACGAGGCGGCCTGGGGCATCATCGATTCCCCCTTCCACCTGCGACGCCTCTAGCTCCAAATCTGCGATCGCGGGGCTTGCGAGCAGAGGCACAATGAGCTAAGATGTTCGCGCCGCAAGGGGGCGGCCATCTTTTTAAGCGCTGAGAGTGAGCCTTCGATGTCCAGGGAACTGAGTGTCGCGATTGTGGGAGCCACCGGCCTGGTAGGCCGGGAGCTCATCAGATTGCTCTTCCAGCGCCGCTTTCCCATTAAGTCCCTTCGATTGCTGGCCTCACCTCAGTCGATCGGCAAGAAACTGACGGTGGGGGAGCAAGAGATAGAGGTGCAGGAGACCAACCACAACTCCTTCACGGGAGCGGATATCGCCTTCTTCGGAGCCACCCCGGAGATATCGCAGAGTTTAGTGCCGCTGGCTGTCAAGGCGGGGGCCGTGGTCATCGACGATAGCTCCATCTGGCGCATGGAGCCCGACGTGCCTCTGGTGGTGCCGGAGGTGAACAGCGACGACCTGCAGCAGCATCGCGGCGTTGTTGCCATCCCCGACTCCTCCACCACACCCATAGTCTTGGCCCTCTGGCCCATCCATCGGGTCAACCCCATCGTCCGCCTCATTATCGATACCTACCACCCGGTCTCTGCTACGGGTGCCCGCGCTGTGGCTGAGCTGACAGAGCAGGCACGGACCGTCCTAGACGGCAATAAGGCCACGGCCCACATCTATCCCCATCAGATCGCCTTCAACCTCCTGCCGGAGATCGAGGTCTTCATGGACAACGGCTACACCAAGGAAGAGTGGAAGATGGTCCAGGAGCCGCGCAAGATCATGCACGCACCCGACCTCTTGGTCTCGGCCACCTGCGTACGGGTGCCGGTCTTCGTCGGTTTTAGCGCGGCGGTACACGTCGAGCTCAGCCACCCCATGCCAGTGGAGGAGATACGGGACATCCTCCGAGAGGCGCCGGGGATCACCGTTCAGGACGAGCCCAGTATCAGCCTCTATCCCCAGCCCTGGACGGCCGCCGGCCGCGATGCCACCTTCGTCGGTCGCCTCCGCCAGGATGCCTCCCACCCCAACGGCTTCGCCATGTGGGTGGTGGCCGACAACCTGCGCAAGGGGGCGGCTCTCAACTCCATCCAGATCGCCGAGGAGCTGATTGCGCGCAACTTGGTTTAGAGGAGGTTTGCGATGGCGGAGCTGGGACGACTTCTGACGGCTATGGTAACCCCCTTCGACGACAAGGGGGCAGTTAACTACGCACAGGCCAAGCGCCTTGCCGGCGCCCTTCTCGACTCGGGCAGCGATGGCCTGGTCATAGGCGGAACCACGGGCGAGACTCCGACCCTGTCCCCCTACGAGAAGCTGCGGCTATTCGCTGAGGTGAAGGCGACCGCCGACGGCCGCGGCGTGGTCGTCGCCGGCACCGGCAACTACAACACCGCCGAGAGCATCGAGCTTTCCCGCGAGGCGGAGAAGGTGGGCGTCGACGCCCTCCTCCTGACAGTGCCCTACTACAATCGTCCCCCCCAGGAAGGGCTGTTCCTCCACTTCGAGGCCATCGCCAAGAGCACCAGCCTTCCCTGCATCCTCTACAACATTCCCGGCCGCACCGGCACCAACATGACGGCCGATACCACCATCCGCCTGTCAGGCATCCCTAACATCGTGGGCGTCAAGGAGGCCAGCAGCAACTTCGGCCAGACCGCCGCCATCATTCAGGGCGCCGACGAGGGCTTCCGCGTCTGGAGCGGCAACGACGCCGACACCCTGCCCATTCTTGCCCTCGGCGGCTACGGCGTCATCTGCGTCATCTCCCACCTGACGGGCCTCCAGATGAGACAGCTCATCGAGAGCTTCCTGGCGGGCCGCACGGAGGAGGCGTCGGAGATTCACCGCAGGCTGTTGCCTCTCAACAACGCCCTCATGACCCTATCCACCAACCCCATTCCCATAAAGTACGCCCTCAACCAGGTTGGCTTCCGGGTGGGCCCGCCTCGCCTGCCGCTGGTGGAGCCCGACAAGGCGACCGGCGAGAAGATCATGGACGAGGTGCGCCGCCACCACATCGACCTGCCGGTGACGGCGTAGAGGGGCCCTACACTCGCTCGTCCTGAGCTTGTCGAAGGAAGCTTGTCGAAGGAAGCCCGTCGAAGGGCGAGCATAGCCCCTGCTCATGGTTCGACACAGCTCACCCTGAGCGGCCAGTTGGGGGATGCGGCCGTGGGGCGTCAGATGATGGGGTTGATGATGATGGCCTGCTCGCGCTCGGGGCCCACCGACACCATGTCTATCGGGCAGCCCACAAGCTCCTGGATGCGCTGGACGTATGCCCTGGCCTGCGGCGGCAGGTCTTCGAAGGCGCGGGCCTGCTTCGTCTCCTTCTGCCAGCCGGGTAGCTCCTCATAGATCGGCTCCACCCGCAGAAGGGCCTTGTTGCTGCTGGGGAAGGTCTTGGTAACTTTGCCGTCCAGACGATACGCCGTGCACACCTTGATGGTGGGGTACTGGTCGAGGATATCCAGGCGGGTCATCACCATCCCCGTCAGACCATTCAGGCGCGCCGTATAGCGGCTGGCCACAGCATCGAACCAGCCGCAGCGGCGCGGCCGACCGGTGGTGGCGCCGTACTCATGCCCCCGCTCGCGCAGAGTGTCCCCCTCCTCGCCCACGAGCTCGGTGGGCATGGGGCCGTTGCCCACGCGCGTCTGATAGGCCTTGTAGACCGCCACTACCTTCGTTATCTGGGTAGGCCCGATGCCGATGCCGACGCCAGCGCCCGCGGCCATAGAGGACGGCGTCGAAGAGGTCACAAACTCATACGTGCCCGCATCCAGATCAAGAAGGGTGCCTTGCGCTCCCTCCAGCAGGACCGTCTCCCCCCGCTCCAGTGCGTCCTGCACCAGCTCCGCTGTCTCGGTGACGAACCCCGCGATCTTGGCGGCATACTCTGAGTAGCTGGAGTAGACTTCCTCGAAGGACAGCGGCTCGGCTCCGTAGAGCTTCTCCAGAACGGCATTCTTGTAGGGCAGGAGGAAGGACAGGCGCTCGCGAAAACTCTCGGGGTCGATGAGATCGGCCATGCGGATGCCAGCCCGGAACACCTTGTCGGCGAAGCAGGGCCCCACGCCCCGGGCAGTGGTGCCGATGGCTCCCTTGCCTCGCAGCTCCTCATCGACACGGTCGATTATCAGGTGCCAGGGCATGATGATGTGACAGCGGCTGCTGATGTGCAGCTTCTCGACGCTCACCCCCCGCGATTGCAGCTCGTCCATCTCCTCCAGGAGCACCTTGGGGTCGATGATTACCCCGTTGCCAATGACGCACACCTTGTCGGGATAGAAGATGCCCGCCGGCACCAGATGAAGCCGGCTCTCCCCGAATTCGTTGACTACGGTATGACCGGCGTTGTTGCCCCCTGAGTAGCGGGCCACGACGTGCGCCTTGCGCGCGATGAGGTCCACCACCCGGCCCTTACCTTCGTCTCCCCACTGACCGCCGATGACAATGATTGTTGGCATAACTTAAGGGCGCCCGACTGTGGTCGAGCCCCCATCTCCTTTCCTCTTGTTTCCTGTCCGCGGGGAGTATAGCAAGAAAGGAATCCGAGTGCAAAGAGGGCGCGCCTTTCGATAGGCACGAAATGGCGAGGCGCTACTGTCAGTTCCGAGACCTGGGCCAGGGCTCTCCCCAGCTCACTGGGGTCACAGAGGCAAGCAGCGCGCTTCCTTCTACCCCGCGTCCTTGAGGGTGGCCAGGAACTCGGCGTTGCTCTGAGTCCTGCTCAGCCGGTCGAGGAGCAGTTGCGTGGCGTCGGTGCCGCTCGCATCCGCATTCACCAGGGCGAGCATCCGCCGCAGAAGGATCACCTGCCTGTAAGTCTCGGCGTCGAAGAGAAGGTCGTCCCGGCGGGTGCTGCTCCGCACGACGTCAATAGCTGGAAAGACATGCTTCTCGGCCAGGCGACGGGCGAGGTGTATCTCCAGATTGCCGGTGCCCTTGAACTCCTCGTAGATCACCTCGTCCATCCGGCTGCCGGTGTCGACCAAGCAGGTGGCGATGATCGTGAGGCTGCCGCCCTCCTCGGTGTTCCGGGCTGCGCCAAAGAAACGCTTCGAAGGGTGAAGCGCTGCCGGGTCGAGACCGCCCGACAGCGTCCGACCGCTGGGAGGTACAGCCAGGTTGTAGGCGCGGGTCAGGCGCGTGATGCCGTCCAGCAGGACGACCACGTCCTTGCCGCACTCCACCAGCCGCTTGGCCCGCTGCAGTCCCATCTCTGCCACCCGCGTCTGCTCCTCCACCGTATCGTCGAACGTAGCGGCGACGACCTCCGCCTCCACCACCGTGCGCTTCCAGTCGGTCACCTCCTCCGGCCGCTCGCCGATGAGAAGGATCATCACATGTATATCTTCGTAGTTAGTGATGGCGGCCTTGGCTATGGTCTTCAGAAGCATCGTCTTGCCCGCCTTGGGCGGCGAGACGATCATTCCCCGCTGGCCATGACCGATGGGTGCCACGAGGTTCACCAGGCGAGCCGATAGATCCTTCGGATTCGTCTCCAGATTGATCATCTTATCGGGGAAGATCGGCGTAAGGGACCCGAAGTGCGGCCGATTCTTGGCTACCTCGGGGTCGACACTGTTGACCGCCTCCACCCGCAGCAAGCCGTAGTACTTCTCGCTGTCCTTGGGCGGCCGCACCTGCCCCGTCACGTAGTCGCCCGTCCTCAGACCGAAGCGGCGAACCTGAGACTGCGAGACGTAGACGTCGCCAGCGCCGGGGCGGAGGCCATCCCCCCGCAGAAAGCCGTACCCATCCTCCACAATCTCCAGAACGCCACCGGCCAGCAGATTGCCCTGCTGCTCGGCGCGCGCCTGGAGGATGCGGAAAACGAGGTCCTGCTTCTTGAGCGAGGTGTGGCCACTGATGCCCATATCCTTGGCCACATCCATCAGATCTTCGCGGGTCTTAGCCTCCAGTTCTGCCAGGTTCATCATGGTCTCCTACGCAGCTTGATCTCGCGAACGCTGCTTAGAAAGTGGGGAGATGTCATACCGTACAAAAGAGGCACTGTCAGGATACTACAAGTACCGCTGCAACGCAAGTGGGTGTATGCACTCGCCCGCTATCCTCTCATCCCTCCTGCTGCTGTACGCGCGGTTTCTCAGCCAGGCCAGCCATCGCCCAGGACCGAACCATCAACCCAGGCCGATAAGCTTGTCCAGCCCCACTACCAGCTCCTGGCGGTTCATCACATCTTTGATCGCCAGAAGCACACCGGGCATGAAGGACTCGCGGCTGGTGGTATCGTGCCGAATGGTCAGCGTCTGCCCCAGAGTCCCCAGAATGACCTCCTGATGGGCCACCAGCCCCGGCAGCCGCACACTGTGGATGCCAACGCCGTCCAGAACGCCCCCGCGCGTGCCCGCCAGCGTCTCTTTTGCCGTGGAGGGATGCTCGAAAGGCCGCCCGCGAGCGGAGAGCATCGCCCGCGCGGTAGCCAGAGCGGTGCCCGAGGGCGCATCGGCCTTCTTCTCATGATGCAGCTCGATGATCTCGGCGTAGTCGAAGTGGCGGCCGGCCAGCTTCGCCAGGTGCATCATAAGCACAGCACCGATGGCAAAATTGGCCGCCAATACCGCTCCCAGCTCCCTCTGCCGGCACTCACGCTCCAGCTCTGCCAGAAACTCATCGGAGAGACCAGTCGTGCCGCTGACAAAACGAGCGCCCGCGTCCAGAGCAGCGCGCGCTGCGATGGGCGTCCACTCAGCGTTTGTGAAGTCTACAACCACCTCGGGCCGGACCCGCGCCAGCAGAGCAGCCGCGTCCGCCCCCAAGGGCACCAAACGGGAGCTGTCGGGAAGGGACAGGACCTCCTCGGAGGAGAACTTCTCCAGCACACCCACCGGCTCCAGGTCGGGGTCTCGGCAGACCGCCAGCAGAACCTCCCGTCCCATGTTACCCGTGCCGCTGACCACTACCCTGATCGCCACCTGGATTACCTCCCTGATGCGGGACCGAGGCCTCCTCTACTAGCGCCTGCCCTGGGTCGGACGGGGCGGCGGAGGCGGACTCGGCGGCCCGCTCGGCCCGCTCGGCTCGCTGGGCCTGCTCGGCCCGCTGGGCCTGCTCGGCCTGCTCGGCCTGCTCGGCCCGCTCGGCCGGCTCGGCCCGCGCCGGTCATCCCAGGGGCGCCTCTCCCGCGGCTGCCTGTCCCTGAAGCCACCGCCTCCCTGACGCCGTGGCGGTGGCGGACCATCGCCCCGAGGCCTCCTGCCGGAACCGCCGCCGGACGGGCCGAAGCCACCTCGCACAGGGGCTCGGGCTCCTTCTCGCTCCGGCCCTCCTTGGACGCCGGCAGGCCTCGGCTCCGGAGCGCCCTCCAGTACTGCCCGCCGTGACAGGTTGATGCGCCCCATCTGGTCCACCTCGATCACCATAACCATGACCTCATCGCCAACCTTCACCACATCATCAGGCCGGGCAACTCGATACTCGGCCAGATCGCCCAGTCGCACCAGCCCATCCTTGCCGGGCAGGATCTCCACGAAGGCCCCAAAGGACGTCAGGCGAGTGACCGTGCCGGTGTAGATCTCGCCCACCGTCACCTCCTTCGTGAGTCCCTCAATTATCTGGATCGCGCGCTGGGCCATCTCCTCCCGGCTCGAGCCAATGAGAACCGTGCCGTCGTCCTGAACGTCAACGCTACACTTGGTCTCCTCAACGATCGCCCGAATCACCCGCCCGCCAGGGCCGATGACCTGCCCGATCTTCTCCTGCGGGATCTGAATGCGATACATCCGCGGGGCATACTGGGAGAGCTCCGACCGGCTGGCAGGGATCGTCTCCCGCATCCGCTCGAGAATCTCCAGACGGGCGTCATGGGCCTGCGCCAGCGCCTTCTCCAGTATCTCCACGGTGATCCCCTTCACCTTGATGTCCATTTGAAGGGCCGTTATGCCCTCGGCGGTGCCCGCCACCTTGAAGTCCATATCCCCCAGCGCATCCTCCAGGCCAGCGATGTCGGTGAGGATGGTGTAGCCGTCGTCCTCGTCCATCACCAGACCCATCGCTATGCCTGCCACCGGCGCCTTAATAGGCACGCCAGCGTCCATAAGGGCAAGAGAGCTGCCACAGACGCTGGCCATAGACGTGCTGCCGTTGCTGGACAACACCTCCGAGACAAGACGAATGGTGTAAGGGAAGTCCTCCTCATTGGGGACCACCGGCTCCAGAGCCCGCTCGGCCAGAAGGCCATGGCCCACCTCGCGTCGGCTGGGGATGCCCACACGTCGCGTCTCGCCTACCGAGAAGGGGGCAAAGTTGTAGTGGTGGAGGAACCGCTTGCTCTCCTCCGGATCCAGGCCATCCAGCCGCTGCTCCTCGCGCTTTGACCCCAGGGTGGCGATCGTCAACACCTGAGTCTCGCCGCGGCTAAAAAGGCCCGAACCATGGGTTCGCGGCAGTAGACCCACCTCGCAGCTAATGTGTCGAATCTCCCCGGGCGAGCGATCGTCCGGGCGGATGCCATCCTGGAGGATCTTCTTACGCACCTGGCTCTTCAGCGCATCTTTGAAAGCGGCCAGCACCTGCTCGGGAGGATAGGTCTCGCCCAGGCGTTCCAGCAATTCCTGCCGCCTTTCCGCCAGAGCCTTCTCCCGCTCATCTTTCGGACGCGCCAGCACCTCCCACCCCTGCTCACCAATGAACTCATCCACCGCCTCACGCACGCCCGCCTCCATCTCGACAGGGACGAAGACCGCCTTGGGCTTCCCTTCGGCGGCCACCACCTCCTCTTCCAGCGCGATGATCTGCCGATTCACCTCGTGGCCGAAGGTCAGCGCTCCCAGCATCAGCTCTTCCGAAACCTCACGCGCACCTCCCTCGACCATCACCAGGGCATCCTTCGTGGACGCCACCACTATGTCGAGAAGGCTCTCCTTAAGCTGGGAGAATGTGGGGTTGGCCACGTATTGGCCATCCACATGCCCCACTCGCACAGAACTCACCGGCGTGTCGAAGGGGATGTCCGACATGCAGAGCGACGTGGCTGCACCGATCATGGCCAGGATGTCAGGATCGTTCTCTTGGTCAGCCGACAGCACGGTGATGATGATCTGGATGTCGTTGCGAAAGCCCTTGGGGAAGAGGGGACGAAGGGGGCGGTCGGTGAGCCTGTCCGCCAGCACCGCCCCGGCACTGGGCCGCCCCTCGCGGCGGAACCAGCCGCCAGGGATCTTGCCCGCCGCGTACAACCGCTCCTCATAGTCGATCGTCAGGGGCAGGAAGTCCACCCCCTCGCGCAGCTGCGAGCTGACGCAGGCCGTGACCAGCACCACCGTATCCCCGTAGCGCACGGTGACCGCCCCGTTAGCTTGCCCAGCCAGCTTCCCCGCCTCGATCGTCAGCGGGCGACCACCTATCTCTCGTTCATACGACTTTGGCATAATAGTATCCATCCTCCCGAGCGTTCAGGAACTCCTCACGATCCCTCCGATAGCAACCCTAAAGCTCGGGTACTGCCTCAAAAGGGCGTTGCAGGGGAATCCTCTTCTGTCAGCTACTCTTTTGCCTACTTGCGAAGGCCTAGGCTCGCGATGAGCTTGCGGTAGCGTCCGACGTCCGTCCTGCTCAGATAGCGCAGGAGGCGCCGCCGCTGTCCCACCATCTTCAGAAGGCCACGCCTGCAATGATGATCCTTGCGATGGTCCTTTAGGTGCTCAGTCAACTGCTTTATGCGCTCGGTGAGGATAGCTATCTGCACATCCGAGGAACCCGAGTCGCTCGCGTTTAGGCGGTGGGCGGTGATGATTTCCTGGCGTCTTTCCTTACTGAGCATCGCCCTCCGATTCGGTAGGAGGCATCCCTTCCTTCTCTTACTTCGAGCCGAAGTATAGCACAGCACTGTAGCCCGTGCAAGGCAATGTGCGCTATACTTGCTGCAAGAACGGCGGGGTATAGCAATCATTCCCATTGTCTATCATGGCTAGACTGGCCATAGTAACGGATAGCGCATGCAGTATCCCCCAGGAGATGCAGGAAGAGTACCAGATCACAGCTGTCCCCTTGGCCTTCCTGCTTGGGGAAACCTCTTACGTGGACAACATCTCCCTGACCTGGCAGGAGTTCTACTCCTTGCTGAAATCGGCCCGGCGCCTGCCCTCTACTGCTTCCGCACCGCCGGGGGCCTTCCTCGATGCCTTTCGAGAGGCCTACCAGCGGGGCTCTAGGGAGGTTCTCTGTATTGTCACCAGCAGCCAGCTCACCGCCACCTACGACTCCGCCTGCGATGGCGCCGCCCTGGCCAGAGAGCAGATGCCCGACCTCACGGTAAAGGTGATCGATTCCCGCTCCGCCGCCGCAGCCCTGGGTTTCGTCGTGCTCGCGGCGGCCAGGTCAGCAGCCAACGGCGCCACCCTGGAGCAGGCAGCCAGCAAGGCCGAGGCCCTGATCCCGCGGCTGTATATGCTGGGCGTTCTGGATACCCTGGAGTACCTGGCCAAGGGTGGGCGCGTACCCCAGGTGGCCGCCTGGCTTTCCGCCCTCCTCCGCGTGAAGCCACTCTTCCAGCTCCATGACGGCCAGATCAGCCGATTGGGCGCCGTGCGCACCAAGCCCAGGGCGGTGGCGCGCCTCCTGAAGCTGGCCGGGGAGCGCCTGCAGCTGCAACCCCCCCTTCACGTCGCCGTCTTCCACACGCGAGCAGCGGAGGAAGCCGCCGAGCTGGCTGACAAGGTACGAGAAGACTTCCGACCGGCCGAGCTCTTCGTCACCGAGTTCAGCCAGGTCATGAGCATCCACACCGGCCCCGGCCTGGTTGGCCTGGCCTTCTACAATGAGCTATAGGCCCGTGGAAGAGCAAAGTCAGCAGCTCCTGGAGGACGCCCGCAAGGTCGAGGAGTACATCCAGCCGCTGCCCCCACCCCGAACCAGCCCCGCCCTGGTGGTCCTGAGCGGCCTCCCAGGCAGCGGCAAATCGCACTTCTGCCGCCGCCTCGCCTCCCGCTATCCGATGGCCAGCCTGAAGAGCGACGCCCTACGCAAGGCGCTGTTCGGTCAGCCCACCCACTCCGCCGAGGAGAGCCGTCGCCTCTTCGCCGCCTGCCACCTGGTCCTGAGCCGCCTTCTCGCAAGGGGAATCCCCACCATCTTCGACGCCACCAACCTCCGCGAGGTGCACCGCCGCCAGGTCTACCACATCGCCGACGAACACAACGCCAAGCTCATCCTCGTGCACCTCCAGGCGCCCCCAGCCGTGGTGCACGAACGCTTGGAGGCCCGAGTGAAAGGCCTCCCTTCCCACGACCTCTCCGACGCCGGGCCGGAGGTCTATGAACGCATGCGGCACGATGTGGAGCCCATCGGCCGGCCCCACATCAGCGTGGACACCTCCGCCGACATCGAGCCCGCCATCGCGGCCATCCTGCAGCAGCTAAAGGAACCATGAGGCCTCCTGGTGGGTAATAAGCCTCTCTTAGTGGTGCAGGCCCACATCAACCCGGAGGTTCTGCCGGAGTTCGAGCGGTGGTATCTGCAGGTGCACCTCCACCACATGTTCAAGATCCCCGGCATCACCGCCGCCTTTCGCGTTCACTCCTCCCGCCCCGGCCCCAACTGGATGACTGTCTTCACGTTCTCCGATGAGGCCATCATCCAGGAAGCCCTCGCCAGCAAGGAGGCCAACCAGGCCCGCCAGGACTGGGAGCCCTGGCTTCCCCACGCCAGCGAGGTCTCGGTGGAGGTCTACGCAGCGCTCAGGCCCCTGCCCGCCTATCGCCACTGGGACTAGGAGCCCCCGCCCTGGAGGCCAGTTCGCCAACCGCCCCTAGACCGGCGAGGGCTCTTCCTCCTCCTCGGAACCCCCCAGCCAGGGCAGACGTTTGACCAACCGCCCCAAGGGGGCATAGGCCCAGCGCTGCAGGGCCGCCGCGATAGCCAGGCCGAGGAGCGCAACCGCCATGCCAGCAAAGGCATCGAGGAAGTAGTGATTGGCAGTGACCACGATCGCCAGGATCTGCATCACCGGCAGGGCGATGCCCAGCGGCCAGATGAACGGATAACGCCGAAATGCCCAGATGATCCCGATGCCCAGAAGGAAGTCCCACCCGAAGTGGAGACTGGGCATCGCCGCATATGGGTTCACGAACGGCCGCATCGACTGCGCCTGGTAGCCGTATCCCAGATGCACGTTCATCGTGTCAACGAAGGCCTGCAAATCGCCGCTCAGCACTACGCCGAACCGGTCGGCCAGCTCAAGCAGCAGCCGTGGAGGCGCCACGGGGTAGAGGCCGTAGATGATCAGAGATACAGCTCCCGAAGCCAGAAAGGCATCGCGCAGGAACGTATACTTGCGCCGGTCGAAGACGTACAGAACCAGCCCAAAGGCGACAATCAGGGGGAAATGCAGCCAGAAGTAGACGTAGTTGGATACCTGGACCAGAAACCTGTTGTCGATTATCCAGTCCTGCATGTCCGGCTCCCAGAAGATGCCCAGCCACTTCTGCGCATCGATGACGTCCAGGGCATTCTGGAAAGCGTCGTGGGGCCGGTCGATAACGGAGCCCCGCACCAAGAAGTAGAGGAGGAAGGCAAAAGCAACCAGCGCGGCCTCCAGAAGGTCGCGCCGGCCAATACGCCGTATCGCTTGTCGCAGCAGGGCAACAAGCGCCCCCGGTGTGCTCTTTTCTCCCTCCACAGCGAGGCTTTAGCAGCCTACCTGACTAGACCCCAGGCGACCCAGCCAGGCGCTTAAAGATACGATCGGGGACGATCAGCCGCCACAGTCGGGAGCCATAGCGCTGGACAAGAAGAGCAAGGCCCAGGCCTATCAGCGCCACCACCGTGCCGGCTATGACATCCAGTATGAAATGATTGCCGGTAGCCACCACCGCCACGAACATAGCCGCGGGCATTGTCACCCCGAGGGCTATGCCCAGGAAGTTACGCATCGTCCAGATAATGGCAATGCCCAGCAGGAGATTCCAGCCGAAGTGGAGGCTGGGCATGGCCGCGTAGTGGTTCACGAAGGCCGCCGGCTGCATGTCGTAGTTCACCCTGGAGAACGCGAACATCGTGTCCACCACCTGGTCGCTCAGGGGCCAGGGCAGGAGGCGCGGCGGCGCCATGGGCAAGAGGTTAAAGATGATTAGCCCGATGCCTCCCGATATGAGGAACGCATTGCGCAGGAGCACATACCGTTCGCGGTGGAAGAAGAAGAGCCACAGGCCGATGATAATGATGAGCGGGAAGTGAGCGTAGACGTAGATGTTGTTGAACAGGTGCACCAAGATGTCGCTGGACATCAACCAGGCCTGCATCTTTGTCTCCCAGACCCACAGACCCAGGCTCTGCTCCAGCTCGAGGATACGGATCGCTCGCGAAGTGGCCTCGAAGGTTCGCTCTACCACGAAGCCCCGCACCAGGTAGTAGAACACAAAGGCCACGCCAACTATCAGCAGTTCAACGACGCCAACCTTGTTGGCGAACCGGACAGCTCGCGTAATCGCCGAACCCACGCGTTCAGCCACGATTCAGGCTCCCCTCTCTTGACCTAACTTTATTTAAGCACGCCCCTAAAGATTTGGCAATGCCTTTATCTTCTCGTCCCGTTGCTGTCCAGATGCCTTTTCGCTATGATTCCCCTGCGGCCCGACGCCTTTTTCGGGCTGCCCAAGGAGCGCCCATCATGCAGATCAAAGTCGAAGTGGCGGATATCGGCCAGCACCCGGCCAGGGCTATCGTGGTCAACCTGTTCGAAGGGGTGAAGAGGCCCGGCGGGGCCACCGGCGCCGTGGACAAGGCCCTGGGCGGTGCCATCAGCCAGCTCATCAAGGATGGGGAGATCAAGGGCAAGTTCAACGAGCTCACCCTCATCCACACCCTCGGCCGCCTGCCCTCCCCGCGCGTGCTGGTGGTCGGCCTGGGCAAGCAAGACGCCTTCAAGCTGGACAAGGTGCGCGACCTCACCGCCACCGCCCTGCGCTACCTCCGACGCATCGGCGCCAGCACGGTCGCCACCGTCGTTCACGGAGCCGGCGTCGGCGGCCTCGACCCCCAGCAGTGCGCCCAGGCCATCGCCGAGGGCACCGTCATGGGCCTCTACCGTTTCACCAGACACAAGAAGAAGAACGAGAACGAGCGGGAGATCGATGCCCTGTCCCTGGTGGAGTTCGACCGCACGAAGGCTCCCGCCCTCCGCCGCGGCGTGGCCACGGGCCTCGTCCTGGCCGAGGCGGCCAATCGCGCCCGCGACATGTCCAACGAGCCCGCCAACTGCCTCACCCCCGCCATCATGGCCGAGCACGCCCAGGCCGCTGCCCAGGACGCCGGCCTGGAGTGCGAGGTCCTGGAGCGTAAGCAGATGCAGAAGCTGGGCATGGGCGCCCTGCTCGGGGTGGCCCAGGGCAGCACCCAGCCCCCCAAGCTCATCGTCCTGCGCTACCGCGGCGCCCCCCGCCGCAAGGCGACGCTCGGCCTGCTGGGCAAGGGCATCACCTTCGACTCCGGCGGCATCTCGATCAAGCCCTCGGGCGGCATGCAGGCGATGAAGCGCGACATGTCCGGCGGGGCAACCGTCATCTCGGCCATGTGGGCCATCGGCAGGCTCAAGCCCAGGATCAACGTCACCGCCGTCGTGCCCGCCACCGAGAACATGCCCTCCGGCTCGGCCACCAAGCCCGGCGACGTCGTGCGGGCGATGGACGGCAAGACCATCGAGGTCGTCAACACCGACGCCGAGGGACGCCTCATCCTCGCCGACGCCATCGCCTACGCCCGCCAGCAGGGCCTCTCGCCCATCGTCGACGTCGCCACCCTCACCGGCGCGATGATCGTCGCCATCGGCAAGGCCGCCACCGGCTGCATGAGCAACAACCAGGAGCTATGCCAGAAGGTCATCGCCGCCGGCGAGACGGCCGGCGAGAAGTTCTGGCAGTTCCCCCTCTACGACGAGTACAAGGAGCACATCAAGAGCGACGTCGCCGACATCAAGAACGTGGGCAGGCGCGGCGAAGGCGGCGCCATCACCGCCGCCCTCTTCCTGGCCGACTTCGTGGGCGACACCCCCTGGGTCCACCTGGACATGGCCGGCACCGACAGCGTCGACAGGGACAAGGGCGCCTGGGTTAAGGGAGCCACCGGCACCCCCACGCGAACGCTGGTCAACCTCGTGCTCGCCCTGGCAAGGGAGAGACAGACCAGCC
>JAIVWR010000004.1:0-23836 GCA_048636435.1 Acidobacteriota bacterium
TTTCCGCTTCGCTCCAACCCCGCGAGCGGGATCTACGCTACGCTACGACCGGCTACGCTCGTCCGGGTTAGGGCTCTTATAGTATAAAAAATCAAAAGGAGGTTGTCTATGCCGATTTTTTAAGATTTATTTGGATTTTAGACGGTTTCCCTGCCCGGTGCACCTGATGGTGCGTTGATCTGATCAGGTCGCCCGGTGCATTTTTTTCTCATCCATTGACGGATCCTGCGCTGCATGCCCGCTGAATGCGCCTTCGCGTTAACCGTCTGAGTCCTTTATTAATATTCAGTTGACTTTCCTTTTAGAAAAAGATGATTATCATTGTGGTGAACATTTTTCGCACCGGGTGTGTTTGACCGAATTATTATACGCAAACAGGAGGATACCATGTGGGAGTATACCGATAAAGTAAAAGACCATTTTCTCAACCCGCGCAATGTGGGCGTATTGGATGATGCTGATGGGGTGGGCGAAGTCGGATCGATCGCATGCGGTGATGCCCTGACGTTTTATTTCAAGCTCGATGAAAACGGCAAAATTAAAGACGCCACCTTCCAGACGTTTGGCTGTGCCAGTGCCATCGCGTCTTCATCGGCACTGACCGAAATGGTCAAAGGCCTGACCCTGGAGGAAGCGCAAAAAATTACCAACGAAGACATCGCCGATTACCTGGGCGGGTTGCCGAAAGAAAAGATGCATTGCTCAGTAATGGGCCGCGATGCGCTTGAAAAGGCCATCACCTGTCATCTGCGCTTGCCCGAAGAAGAGGTTGAAGGCGAAATTGTGTGTGAATGTTTCGGTGTCACCGACCGTGAAATCGAACGGGTTGTTCGGGAAAACAAGCTGACCACAATTGAAGATGTCACCGATTATGTCAAAGCCGGCGGCGGCTGCGGCAACTGCCATGACAGCATCCAGGAAATCATCGACTCCATCCTGGGCACCACGCGGCCGGTTAAAGAAAAAAAACCGGCCCTGACCAATTTGAAGAAAATCAAGCTGATCGAAGAAATTATCGAGAGCGAGATTAATCCAACATTGAAAAAGGATGCCGGCCGGCTTGAATTAATCGACGTTGACGGCAATCGGGTTTTGGTGCGTATGCGCGGCAGCTGTGCATCATGTGCCAAATCCCCGGTTACGCTTAAACACTATATTGAATCCAGATTGCGGGAGCTGGTATCGCCGGAAATCGTGGTCGAGGAGGTACAGCAATGAAGGTGATTTACCTTGATAACAATGCCACGACGATGGTCGCTCCGGAAGTCCTGGATGCCATGTTGCCCTATTTCAGCACCTATTACGGTAACCCCTCCAGCATGCATTCTTTTGGCGGTGAAGTTGCCGGTTCAATTAAAACCGCCCGAGAAAACGTCGCCCGGCTGATTGGAGCGCAACCTGAAGAGATCGTTTTTACCAGCTGCGGCACCGAAAGTGATGGTACCGCCATACGAGCGGCCATCGAATCCTACCCGGATAAAAAGCATATTGTGACTTCCAGGGTCGAGCACCCCGCTGTAAAAAATCTCTATGAAACACTATCTAAAAAGGGATACCGGGCCACGTTTGTGCCGGTTGACCATAGCGGCAGACTCGATATGGACTATCTATATGACAGCCTGAGCGATGATACGGCAATCGTCAGCCTCATGTGGGGCAACAATGAAACCGGGGTGATTTTTCCAATCGAAGAAATCTCCCGGGAGGTCAAAAGCCGGGGGATTTTATTTCATACCGATGCCGTTCAGGCCGTGGGCAAAATTCCCATCAACATCAGGGAGACCGGCGTGGACATGCTCTCGCTTTCCGGCCATAAGTTTCACTCTCCCAAGGGAATTGGTGCGCTTTATATTCGTAAAGGCACCCGGTTCTCACCGTTTATGATCGGCGGCCACCAGGAAAAGGGTCGACGCGGCGGCACTGAGAATACCGCATCGATCATCGGTTTGGGCAAAGCCGCCGAATTGGCGGCAAACCATCTTAAAGAAAATGGTTATGAGCGCATCAGCCGGCTGCGGGACAAACTCGAGCAAACCCTGCTGGACAGTGTGCCCAGTGCAATGATCAATGGTGACCCGGCAAACCGTTTGCCGAACACCACCAGCGTTGCCTTTGAATACGTGGAAGGAGAAGCGATTCTGCTGATGATGAATGAACACGGCATCTGCGCATCTTCGGGCTCTGCCTGTACCAGCGGCTCGCTGGAACCCTCCCATGTTTTACGTGCCATGGGAGTTCCCTTTACAGCGGCTCACGGCTCCATTCGCTTCAGTCTCAGCCGTTATAATACGGAAGATGAAATTGATCTGATTCTGGATAAATTGCCACCTATCATTGAGCGCTTAAGAGAACTGTCACCCTTTTGGAAACAAGCAATGGGGAATTGATTGCGGATTTGGGATTTGGGATTTTGGATTATCGGAATTCTCTTTCTATTTTAAATCTAAAATTGCTCAGCTGATTTTCGTTCTAATTTTATTTTTGAGCCACTCAATCCAGGGTTCAAATCCTTGCCCGGTTTTGGATGAAATTTCAAAAACCGGCATATCCGGATGGACCTGATGGATGTAATCAACTGCCTTTTCTTTGTCGAAATCCAGATACGGCAGCAAATCAACCTTATTTAAAAGCGCCACCTCACATTCCCGAAACATCAACGGGTATTTTACCGGCTTGTCTTCGCCCTCGGTCACACTTAACACCACCACGCGTGAATCTTCACCAATATCAAACTCGGCCGGGCAGACGAGATTTCCCACGTTTTCAACAACCAACAGGTCGATATCATCCAGATCCAGCGTGACGGCGGCTTTTTCAATGACGTGGGCAACCAGGTGACAATCACCCCCAAATTCATCGGTATTGATCTGTACGACCGGTGCTCCGGTTTGCGCCAGTCGATCGGCATCATGGGTGGTGCAGATATCACCGACAATCACGGCGCTTTTTATTTCCGGCATAATTTGAGCAAGGGTTTTCTCCAGTGTGGTTGTTTTGCCGGAACCCGGTGAACTCATTACATTGAGCACAAAGACGCCCTTTTCTGTGAAGAGTTTACGGTTTTGTTCAGCCATCTTATCGTTTACATCCAGAACCCGGCGGATGACCTTTATCTCCCGGGTTCCACTTTTTTGGGTGCGTACATCGGCCTGCGGACGGTTTGCATGGGAATGGTGGGGTTTGTGAAAATCTTTATGATGAAAATAGCGTTTCATTTTATACCGTTTTCCATAATAATGTTCCGAAATACGGAAGTGCGGCATAAGTGGTTGTAGAAAAAAACGTTTGAATACCGGAACGTTTTTTTGACAACCACTATAAATGCATCACCCGGAATCATTATTTTCCTCTTCAACAACCTCTATGGATTCAATATCGAGTTCACGGCCCGAAAGAATATCCAGTGAACCGCTTTCACATGTTTTACAGATAAAAACAGGCTCGTCAATCGTCCATTGCGCATTGCAGTCTTTACATCTGGCCACCACCGGTATCTCTTCAATGGCCAGATTAGCGCCTGCAAGCGGCGTGTCTTTGACGGCGACATCGAAACAAAACCGGAGACTTTCGGGCACGACCGCGGCCAATTTGCCAACTTTTAGATTCACCCTTGCAACCCGGGCTTCGCCCAAATCCGCCGGCAGCGAAGCGGTGGCAATTTCAACAATTTGCAAGGCGATACCCATTTCGTGCATTAAAAAATTTCCAAACTTCGTTTGTAAATTTGTGTTTGGTGTTTTGTATTTGGTGTTTAGTATCAAGCGATTTGGGAGAAGACACTAAACACTCGTATGAAACTTCATGAAATCCAATGTCATTTTCATGAAGTTTCACACGCGGTTTCAGAGTACCGAAGACAGATGACAGAGGTCAGATGAGCCGCCTTAGCTCTTTGAGCTACAGTGCGGCAGCTACCGCCTTCGTCCTCGTACTCGTCCTCGTGCTCGTCCCTCGTCCCCTATAAAATTCTGATTCACGAGGACGAGCACGAGGACGAGTACGAAAAGAATCAGATTAGATCGCATGCATACGCCCCCGCTAGCGCGGGATGACACGTCTATTTAAAAATTTGTGGTGTGCCTCCTGCGCCTTTTCTTATTTTCCGCATTCCGCATTCCAACTTCCGAATTCCTGACACCCTATCCTCCCCAGTCCTCCATAAATGCCTGAACGGCATCACGGCCCGCCATCATGGCCGGAGTGTATCCTCCGCCATGGGACCAGGCGCCGGCCAGGTAAAGTCCCTTGATCGGTGTTCTGACGTCCAGCAGATTCATCTTTGCGCCCTGGCGATCAAACCCGTATATAGAGCCGTGGTAATTGCCGGTGTAACGAACATTGGTCAACGGTGTGGCCGCGTCCATGACCTCGATCATGGACGTCAGGTTCGGAATTACACGGTCCTCGGCTTTTTTTATCAAGATTTGGGCCAAACGGTCTTTTTCCCTGGCATAGGCCTCTTTGCGGCCGGCGAAGTAATCGGTTTCGAACTTTTTCCAGGGTTCATACCCGCACAATGTCATCACCGATATGGTGCTGGTTCCCGGCATCGAATACCCCTTGTAAAGATTATCATAAATGGTTACACCCAATCCGGCCCGGGCAAGATCTCCTGACAGACAGGCGTGATAAGCAGCGTCGGGGCCTTCATCTGCACCGATAAATATTTCGTAATCTTTTATGTCCTTTAGTTCCCGATTAAGCCCCAACCAGACGATGAAAGAAGAAAGGGACGGTCGGTAACTGTTTAGTTTTTTTTGATAATTACCCGGAATTTCTTCGCGAGGAATCAAATCGCCGAACAAATCCGGCCCTCGGCCCGCGGCGAGCTGGAGATCACCGATACCATCCAGTACCTGATCGACAAGGGGCTGGCCGTGCGTGCGCAGGAGCTGGACCGATACTGGATGGACACGGGCAAGATGGGCGATATCCTTGAGGCCAATGCAGTCGTACTGGATGCCTTGTCAGCCCGCAACGAGGGCAGCATCGACAGCGCCTCGCAGGTGCGGGGCAAGGTGATCGTCGAGCGCGGCGCCCAGGTGACAAGCAGCGTCCTGGAGGGCCCGCTGATCATCGGTGAGGAGAGCCGCATCGTCGATTCGGAAATCGGGCCGCACACCTCCATCTATCACCACTGCCAGGTGAAAGGCAGCCGCATCGCCAACAGCGTGGTCATGGAGCACACGCTGATCGAGGACGTGGGCTACCGCATCCAGGACAGCCTCATCGGCCGCTACGTGGAGCTGAGAGGGGAGGGCGGGATCGAGGACCGCCGTTGCTCGCTCACCCTGGGCGATCACAGCCAGATCCGGGCGGTTTAGGGGCGGTTGCATGCGCAGGATTCTGGTCACTGGTGGGGCAGGGTTCATCGGCAGTCACTTCGTGCGCCGCCTGCTGCGAGAGCACCCTGAGTATGAGGTCATCAACGTCGACAAGCTTACCTACGCTGGCAACCGCGACAACCTGCGCGACGTGGAGGGCGACCCCCGCTATCGGTTCGTGCAGGGCGACATCTGCGACCGCCAGCTTGTGGACGAGCTGGTGGTCCAGACCGACGCCATCGTGAGCCTGGCCGCCGAGACGCATGTCGACCGCTCGCTCCTGGCGGCGGACGCCTTCATCAGGACCGATGTTCAGGGCACCCACGTGCTCCTCTGCGCTGCCCGCGAGCATGGCATCGAGCGCTTCGTCTACGTCTCCACCGATGAGGTCTACGGCGAGGCGCCCGAAGGCTACTCGTCTAGCGAAACGGACCCTCTTCAGCCACGCAACCCCTACGCCGCCAGCAAGGCGGCCGCCGATATGCTCTGCCTGGCCTTCTTCGCGTCCTACGACCTGCCGGTCATTGTCAGCCGCGGCGCGAACACCATGGGGCCCTGCCAGTACCCGGAGAAGATGATCCCTCTGTTTATCACTAATGCCCTGCGCGATGAGCCTCTGCCCCTGTACGGCGATGGCCGCCAGGTGCGCGACTGGCTCTTTGTGGAGGACCACTGTGAGGCCCTCGACTTGCTCCTGCATAAAGGGACAGCGGGGGAGGTGTACAATGTCGCTGCCGATAACTATAGGCACAACATCCAGGTGGCCGAGGCCATCCTCGAGCTGCTGGGCAAGCCGCGCAGTCTGCTTCGCCACGTGGAGGACCGCCCGGGGCACGACAGGCGCTACAGTCTGGACTGGTCGAAGATAAGGGCCCTGGGCTGGGCTCCTCGCTGCGGTTTCGATGAGGCACTGGCCAAGACGGTCGCCTGGTATGGCGAGAACGAGTCGTGGTGGCAGAAGGCGCGTTCGGGTGCCTATCAGGACTACTACCAGCGCCAGTACGGGTGGCGGCTGGAGGCGGCTGCTCGTCAGGAGGGAGAAGGATGATCGAGGGCGTGGAGATCAAGCAGCTCACCAAGCACGCGGACGAGCGGGGCTACCTGATGGAGCTTCTGCGCTGCGACGATGCCATCTTCGGCAAGTTCGGTCAGGCCTACGTGGCCTTGAACTATCCCGGCGTGGTGCGGGCCTGGCACTACCACAAGAAGCAGGACGACCACTTCGCGGTGGTGAAGGGCATGGTCAAAGTGGCCTTGTACGACGCCCGCGAGGGTTCGCCCACGCAGGGACAGGTGGACGAGTTCTTCCTGGGGGAGCAGAACAACATCCTGCTGAGGATTCCGGTGGGGGTCATGCACGGCTACAAGACGGTGGGGGCTGAGCCGTCCCTCCTTATCAACTTCCCCAGCGAGCCTTACGACCCACAGCAGCCGGACGAATACCGTCTCCCCTGGGACACCGACCAGATCCCCTACGACTGGGCCATCAAGATGGGCTGAGGGGGTGGTGGCGTGCGCATCCTCATCACCGGCGGTCGTGGCCAGCTAGGCCGCGAGCTCCAGCAGGCGCTATCTGCGGAGACGGTGCTGGCCCAGGACCTGCCGGAGCTGGACGTCACCGATGCGGCGGCGGTCGGTAGGGCCGTCCGCCAGTTTCGGCCGCACGTGGTCGTCCACGCCGCCGCCTACACCGATACCGCAGGCTGCGAGGCGGACCCCGAGCTGGCCATGCGGGTCAACGGCGAGGGCACCCGTCAGGTGGCCCTGGCGTGTCGCAAGAGCTGGGCCGCCATGCTGTACGTGAGCACCAACGAGGTCTTCGACGGCCAGAAGGGCGAGCCGTACCTGGAATCGGACGAGCCCAAGCCCATCAACGCCTACGGTCGGTCGAAGCTGGCGGGAGAGCGACACGTCCAATCCATCCTCGATCGCTTCTACATCGTGCGGACCGCCTGGCTATACGCCGCCGGGGGCAACAATTTCCCAGCCAAGGTACTGCACGCTGTCGCCAACGAGAGCGAGCTGCGCTTCGTGACTGACGAAGTCGCCTCGCCCACCTGGGCCCGCGACCTGGCTCAGGCCATCGCCGGGCTCATCGGCCGGCCGACCTACGGCATCTATCATCTGACCAATAGCGGCTGCTGCTCTCGCTATCAGTGGGCCGAGCGGGTCCTGGAGCTGGCGGGCCGCCGCGATGTCGCGCTGCGGCCGGTCGTCCAGGCCGAGTGCGACCTGCCCTATCGCAAGCCGCCCTATTCGGAGCTGGCCAATCGGGCGGCGGCTGCTCTGGGCATCGTCTTGCGGCCCTGGCAGGAGGCTCTCCAGGAGTACTTCCTCACCGCCCCGGCCAGGGCGGGTCGCTAGGGGGCCGTCCATGGCTGCTCAGGACAGGGGTCTTCCCTCCGTAGCCATCCTCACCATCAACTACAACAGCGCGCCCTACATCGAGGGCTTCCTGGCCTCGTTGCAGGCGGTCGCCTATCCCAACTACCGGCTGGTGGTGGTGGACAACGCCTCCAGCGACGGCTCGCTCGAGGAGATATCGCGGCTGTTCCCCCAGGCGGTGCTGGTGCGCAACGGGGAGAACCTGGGGGTGAGCGGCGGCCACAACGTGGGCATCCGCTACTGCCTGGAGCAGCGCTTCGACTACATTCTCTTCCTGAACAACGATACGGTGGTGAGCCAGGACTTCCTGGATCGCCTGGTGGAGAGCGCCGACGAGCGGACGATGGTCGCGCCCAAGACCTATCTCTACGGCCAGCCGGGCTTGCTCGACGATACGGTGGGCGACTTCGACTGGTGGCGGGGCGTCTGGCGGGGTTGGCTCTACGGCAAGCCGGAGCCCCCCGGGTTCGAGCGGCCGCGAGAGGTGAGCATGGCCAGCCTGTGCTGCCTGCTGGTGCCCGCCGCTGTCTTCGGCGACGTGGGCCTCATGGACGAGCGCTTCTTCATGTACTACGAGGATTTCGACTTCGTGGCGCGGGCCAAGGCGGCAGGCTATCGCCTGCGCCTCAATCCGGTGGCGGTCATCCACCACCGTAAGGCAGCCTCGAGCGGCGGTGTGGAATCGCCGTTCAAGGTCTACTACGCCAGCCGCAATCGACTCTACCTCATGAGGAAGCACTCCTCTCGCCCGCGCTTTGCGCTATTCCTGGCCTACTTCCTGGCGACTCGTGTTGGCTACTTCGTGTCGTATCTCGCCAGGGGTCAGGGGCGGCAACTGAGGGCCATGCTCATGGGCATCGCCGATTTCTTCCGCGGCCGCCTGGGGCGCACGCGCGAGCTGGCCGATTTTCGTTAGGGGGCATTCGAAGGTGCGTATCGCTATCGACGCTACCTCGGTTCCCCGCCAGAGAGCGGGTGCCGGCACCTATATCTACAACCTGGTGCAGGCCCTGGCGCAGGTGGACAGGGAGAACACGTACTTTGTCTTCGCCAAGCGCGAGACCTTCGATCGCCGCAGCCTGCAGAGGGATGGCTTCCGACTGGTGCCCGTGAGCCTCCCCTCGCGGCTGGCCAGAATGCTCTGGGAGCAGGTGATGCTGCCCCTGCATCTTAGCCGCCTGGGCGTCGACGTCCTCCATTCGCCCCACTACACGACGCCGCTGGCGTCCGCCGGCTGGCGGCGGGTGGTCACCTTCCACGACGTTACGTTTTTCCTCTTGCCTCGCCGCTACCCCCTCCTGCGTCGACTCTACTTTCAGGGGGCGAGCCGCGCCGGCGCCCGCCTGGCCGATCTCGCCATCGCTGTCTCCGAGACAGTGAAGGGCGATGTCGTACGCCATCTGGGCCTGCCAGCCGAAAAGGTACGGGCGGTGCCCTTGGCGCCGGGGCCTGGCTTTCACCCGCTGGAGGATTCGGCTAGGATGGAGGCGGTTCGCGACAGGTACGGGCTGCCGCCCAGGTTCATCCTCAACGTAGGCACGCTGGAGCCGGGCAAGAATCAGGCGACGCTGGTGCGCGCTTTCCACAGGCTCAAGGGTCAGGGCCTGGAGCAGGGGCTGGTCATCGCGGGGCAGAAGGGCTGGATGTACGAGAAGCTGTTTCGGCTGGTGGATGGCCTGGGCCTGAGGGATGAGGTGCGCTTCGTCGGCCACCTGCCCGAGGACGATCTGGCGGCGGTCTACAATATGGCCGACCTGTTCGTCTTCCCTTCGCTGTACGAAGGCTTCGGTCTGCCACCCCTGGAGGCGATGGCCTGCGGCCTGCCGGTGGTGGCCTCCAGGGCGCCGGCCCTGGCCGAGGTGCTGGACGGCGCCGCTCTGCTGGTGGACGCTTGTGATGCGAGCGCCCTGGCCGAGGCCTCGGCCAGGGCATTGCGGGACAAGCGCCTGCGCTCCCGTCTGCGCAGGCAGGGCCTGGAGCGGGCCAGCCAGTTCTCCTGGCAGCGGACGGCGCGCGGGACGGTAGCCGCCTATGAGGCGGCCTTGAGCTCAACGAGGGGCTAGCCGGTGGACCTATCCGTCGTCATCGTTAGCTTCAACGCCAGGGACTATCTGCGACGCTGCCTGGGCTCGCTGTACGAACACACGGAGGGCATCGCCTATGAGGTGATCGTGGTGGACAACGCCTCCTGGGACGGCAGCGCCGAGATGGTAGAGAGCGAGTTCCCCCAGGCGAGCCTCATCCGCTGTTCCGCCAACGTGGGCTTCGCCGCCGCCTGCAATCGGGGCATCGTCCAGGCCAAGGGCGAGTTTATCCTGCTCCTGAACCCCGACACGGAGATCGCCGACAACGCTTTCGCCCCTATGGTCGCCTACTGCCGCCAGCAGCCGCAGGTGGGCATCCTCGGCCCCAAGCTGCTCAACAGCGACGGCTCGTTGCAGCTCTCCTGCCGGCGCTTCCCCAGCCATCTGACCGGCCTGTTCAATCGCCAGTCCATCCTCACCCGCCTCCTCCCCCGCAATCGCTTCTCCAGCCGCTACCTGATGTCCGATTGGAACCACGACAGCATCGCGGAGGTGGACTGGCTGTCGGGGGCCTGCACGCTCCTCCGCCGTCAGATGCTGGCGGACATCGGCCTCCTGGACGAGGGCTTCTTCATGTACATCGAGGACGTAGACATCTGCTATCGGGCTCATCAGGGCGGCTATCGGGTGGTCTACTTCCCCCAGGCAATGGTGACCCACCACATCGGCAGGAGCAGCGACACTCTCCCCAACAGGAGCATCCTCCAGTGGCACCGCAGCATGTGGCGCTACTACCGCAAGCACATGCGCAGCAATCTTCTGCTGGACGGGTTGACCCTCGCGGGCATTGGCGCCCGCTGTGGCTATCAGCTGGTGCTTCAGAACGGGCGACGCTTGCTGGTGGGCAGGGGGCGGTCCTCGTAGGGCATCTTAGGCTCGTCCGACTCTGGCGGTGGAGGCCGGCGTTGGATACCGACGGCAGAGGCGAGGGCGCCTCGTAGGGACGTCAGCGAGGCGCTGTTCCACAGAGAGCGGGCGTAGCCCAGCCGGAAGAGGACAGCAGTGATAGCAGCGCCGAAAGCAAAGAAGGCCAGGAACTCGGCGCCGGTTGCCTCGACGTAGTGGAGGGTGAGCGCCGCCCCGGAGAAAAGGATGCAGAGGGCGTAAAGGGAGAGGACGACCGCTCTGTCGCTCAGTCCCCTCTGCTCCAGCCGATGCTGGATGTGATCGAGGTCAGCAACGAAGGGGTGTCGCAGGTCCGCCAGCCGCCTCACGAAAGAGAGCAGTGTGTCCAGGATGGGGAAGCCCAGGGCGACAATGGGCACGCTGATGAACATGCTGCCGGTGACACCGATGGAGCCCTCGATGGCCAGGGCCGCCAGCAGGAAGCCCAGCAGCAACGCCCCTGAGTCTCCCAGGAGGCGCGAGGCCGGCGGCAGGTTGAGGGGGAGGAAGCCAGCACAGGCTCCCGCCACCGCCACCAACTGAGCGGCCACCAGGGGGTTGTCCACATCGGCGGCGATGAAGGCGAGGGGAACAGCCACGATGATCGCTACACCCGCCGCTATCCCGTCCTTGCCATCGATGAGGTTCATGGCGTTGGTCAGGAACACTAGCCAGAGGATGGTCAGAACGGGAGCCGCCCATCCCAGGGAAAAGGTGGCGCTCCAGGGCAGGGAGACATCCTCGATGCGGTAGCCGATGACGAACACCAGGGAAGCGGCTGCTATCTGCACCAGGAACTTGATCTTGAAATCCACCTCCCGAAAGTCGTCCAGGAGGCCCAGGAGGAGGATCATCAGGGCGGCAGCCAGCAGGCCGGCCGTCTCCCTCTTGTGGGAGGCCAGCAGGTCGGAGAGGTCGGACGAGACCAGAGAGGCTAGGAGGAGCGCGAGGAGGAAGGCAGCGAAAATGGCCAGGCCTCCCACCCGTCGCCTGCCCAGGCGGGCCTCAGCCGGCCGCGCGAGGCGGTTGAGGGGAAGAAGGGCTGTCAGGCCCCAGGCTCCTGCCGCGGCCAGCACGAAGACAAGAACGTAAACGTCAAGGCCAAGGCTGAGCATAATAACAGCTTACTCTAGCAGGTTGGCAGTAATTGCGCCATGTCTCGCCGATGCGATGATCAGGTAACGAGGACCAGGCCCGAGGCCAAGAAGTAGGCGCCCAACCCCAGGAGAAAGAGACCGCAGACAACGACAATGCCCCGGTAGACAAGCCCGCTCATCATGCGTCTGCCGCTGGCCAGGACGAAGGCCAGCAGAGTGAGCCAGAGTATGTCCGCCAGGATGTGACCGACGTAGAAGGAGGCTACCCCGGCAGCACCTTGCTCCAGGGATTGGCTGATGAAAGCAGAGCCCACACTAGCCCACCAGGCCACCCAGGCCGGGTTGAAGACGCTCATCAGAATGGCGGCAGACATCAGCACCGCCGCCGTTCTCGGCAGGGATCTGCTGGCGGCCGCTCCGCCAGTCAGGGGGAGCAGCCAGCGCCGCCGCCAGGAGTTGTTGTCGGCGGGGGCGCCGGGGTTGTTCGGCGAGGGCGGATGGCCGAGGGCGGCTGGCTGTTCTGGCGGCCTGCTCAGGATGTGTACCCCCATCCAAAGCAGGAATAGCCCTCCGGCAATGCCAACGCCAGCCTTGACCGGGTCCTCATCCAGGAAGCGGCTGAGGCCCAGGGCCAGCCCGATGACCAGGGCCAGCTCGATCAGGCTGTGGCCGGCGGCCAGCAGCGGCCCGGCCCAGAAGCCGCGCCGTATGCTCTCGCGGACGGCCAGGGTGGTGAGGGGTCCGGGCATCAACGCACCGGTGAAACCCACGCCGAAGGAGGTGACGAAGATGGCTGCTAGGGCTGCTGCGGGCATCCTTTCTTAAGTGTTGCATTGTTCTCAAGGGTTCGTCAACGCGGGGCAAAAAACGCTTGACGGCTAGGGTATTAGGATGTAGAATCCGCGCGATATAGTGAACGGTTCGCCCGTGCCCGTGATGCATGGGCTAGTAGGATAGTGGCGGGTCAGCGGGGGCCCGCGATCAAAGGAGGCATATATGCGGATGTTTCGAGTAGGGCGATACTGGCTGCTCGGGCTAGCGATACTGCTTGCAGCTGCGTCCCTGGCTCTTCTTCCCGCCTGCGACGACGAGGACGAGGAGGCGACGCCGGCGGCCAGCCCAGGGGTGACTCCGGCGGCGGTGACCCCGACGGTGGGAGGGCCCCTGAAGATCGGCCTGTTGGGGCCGCTCACGGGAGCTCTTGCCCCCTTCGGGCCAGACTACGTGAACACGGCCAACCTGGCACTTGACCACATCAATGCCGCCGGCGGTGTGCTGGGTCAGGACGTTGTGTTGGCCATCGGAGACACGGGAACGGCGCCCGAGCAGGGCGTGGCCGAGGCGCGGCGGCTGGTGGACATCGCTGGGGTGCATGCCATCGTAGGGGCGGCGGCCAGCGGTGTGACCCTGCCGGTGGCGGAATCAGTCACCATACCTAACAAGATCCTCCAGATATCCAACGCTTCGACCTCGCCGGCTCTGACCGACGTCGAAGACGACGATTACCTGTTCCGCACGCCGATCTCCGACGCAGCCCAGGGCGTAGTTCTGGCCGAGCTGGTGGACGATTTGGGCTTCACCAGTGTCTGTACGCTGTACGTGAACAACGCCTACGGCCAGGGGCTCTCCGAGCAGTTTGCCGAGACCTTCGAGGAGCTGGGCGGTACAGTGACGGCTCAGGTGTCCCACACCGCCGAGACCGCCACTACCTTTGCGTCGGAGCTGGCCCAGTGCGTTGAGGGCGACCCCGAGGCGCTCCTGGCCCTCAGCTATCCCACGGGGCAGGCCGACGTCTATCTGAAGGAGGCCATTGAAGGGGACATCATCGACCAGTTCGTGTTCTGTGACGGCACCAAGAGCGATGTGTTGTTCAACAAGCTGGGCTGGGAGCACTTCGACGGGATGCAGGGCACGGCGCCTGGCGCCCTGCAGACTGAGTTTGGCTCGACCTTCGATGACGCCTTTGAGGCAAAGTACGGATACCTCTACCAGACCCCCTTCAACCGCGAGGCCTACGACGCTGTAATCGTGATCGCCCTGGCGGCGGAGAAGGCTGGCTCCACGGATCCCACGGCCATCCGCGACGCTCTGCGGGACGTCTCCAACAGCCCGGGCGAGCTGGCCGGGCCGGGCGAAGCCGGCGTTGCCGCTGCCCTGGAGGCAGTGCGGGCCGGCACGGACATCGACTACCAGGGTGCAGCGGGCTCCATCGAATTCGATGAGAACGGGGACATTCTGGTAGGAGCCATCGAGATCTGGCGGGTGGACGCGGCCAGCGAGACGCTTGTCACCGACCGGCGTGTACACGTAGACCTGATCACGGGCGAACTCACTCCCATCGAGGACTAGTTGTAGCGTTGCCCAAGGTCTTAGGTGAGAGCCCGGAAGACATAGTCTTCCGGGCTCTCCTTTTCGCTCACCGCTGACGTCAGCGTCCGCCAGGCGGTGGTTCGCCTGTGGGCTCTGGTTCCGTGGTTGGCTCGCGGGGGCGTGGCCCGGTATCGCGCCCGATGAATAAGGATACCTTTCGCTCCTCGGGCAGGAGGCCGGCGGGTCGCAACAGGAGAACAATAACGATGAGGCTCCCGATGATCATGTCGCGCATGAAGAAGATGCGGCTCCTCAGGAACTCCGGCATGTCGTAACCCTGAAGCTGGAGGGAGATGGTCCAGATTCCCCAGACAATGTAGGCGCCCAGGATGGCCCCCTTGTTGTTGCCGCTGCCGCCGACCATGAGCATGGCCCAGAAGATGAAGGTGGCGAAGAAGGGGGTAAAGGTGTCGGGAGAAATGGAGCCGCGCTCGTAGGCGTATATGGAGCCGCCGATGCCCATGATCATGGCGCCGAAGATGAAACCCTGCATCTTGAAGGCGAAGACGTTCTTGCCGCTGGCGGCGGTGGTCAGTTCGTCCTCGCGCAAGGCTCTGAGGACGCGCCCCCAGGGTGAGCGAATGGCCCTCTCCGCGGCAATGAAGACGACGATAAGGACAACGACGGCGATTCCGAAGTAGACGAACTTGTAGTCGTCGGGTTCAAAGAAGCCGTGGAAGGGGCGGGGGATGCCTATGAGTCCGCGGGCGCTGTTGACCAAGCCCCGCTCCTCAAGGACGACGGCGCGCAGCAGCTCGGCGATGCCAATGGTGGTGATGGCGAGGTAGTCCGCACGCAGTCGTAGGGTGGGAATGGAGAGGGCAAGGGCCAGCGCACCAGACATGAGGGCTGCGGCAGCGGTGCCAAACACGAAGGGCAGCCATTGGCCGCTGTCAAGGAAGGGGAGGAAGGCGAGGCTGTCGCCGAAGCCGCCAATGTACCGGACGAATTCGCTCTCGGCGGGAGGCTTGGTGAAGATGGCGGCCGTGTAGGCGCCCACCATGAAGAAGCCGGCGATGCCGAAGTTGAAAACGCCTGTGTAGCCCCACTGGATGTTGAGGCCCAGGGTAATCACGGCGAAGATGGCCACGGTTGTGGCGAATGCGGTCAGGAAGCTGATAACGCTGTCGAAGTTCCAGCCCGAGCGCTCCGCCGGCATTATGATGACAGCCGCCGTTATCGCCAGGAAGGAGAGCGGGGTCAGGAGCTTGTCAGCCTTCATCACGCCTTGGCTCCAAACAGGCCCTGAGGCCGCAGCAAGAGCATGAAGATCATGATCACTACGGCCACTGAGAACTTATAGGCGGGGGCCAGTGGCAGGATATCTGTCCCCCCTATGGAAAGGTCTATCCCCACAGACACCTCCTGGCTGATGCCCACGATCATCGCCCCTGCCAGGGCGCCCTGGGGACTGCCGATTCCCCCCAGGATAGTTGAGGCAAACAGGGGCAGGAGGAGGACGAAGCCCAGGTTGGGGTTAAGCTGGGCCTGGAGAGCCAGGAGCACCCCGGCTACCGCCACCAGGGCGCCACCTATGACCCAAGTCCAGGTGAACACCTGCTCCGTATCGATGCCGGAGACACGCGCCAGGTCGGGGTTATCGGCTACGGCGCGCATGGCCTTGCCCAGCTTGGTGCGGAAGAGGAGCAGATAGACGAGAGCGGTCAGGACGACGGCCACCGCAAACATGAAGATCTGGTCCGCCTTGAGGGTGATGGTGGTAAAGCCCAGGTTGTACTTGTCAGCCATGTGGATGCCCGACACGTACACGCGCGGGTCCGGTCCCCAGATGATGAGCATGAGGGCGCGGGTGGCCATGGCCATGCCTATGGAGGCGACGGCAAAGACGACGATGCTGCTGCCCCGCTGGCGTAGGGGGCGGTAGACGAGGTGATTCAATGCTACAAGGAGCAAGGCGATGACCACCGCGGCAACGAGGGTGCCGATAATGAGGCCGTAGCCGAAAGTGAGCTTGCCAATGGGTTCGAGGGCGCCGGGCAGAGAGCCGATGCTCCAGGGAAGCTCGGCATCTTCCCTGGCCGTGCGGGCAACCTGGCCGGTTAAGACAAAGAAAGCGACGTAGGCGCCGAGCATCATCGTGTCGCCGTGGGCGAAGTTGGCGAATTTCATGATGCCGTAGATGAGGGTAAGGCCGATGGCGCCCAGGGCCAGGATGCTGCCCACGATGATCCCTACTACAAGAAGTTGGGCCTCGGAGGTGATCGCCCATATTACCAGGGCAGCGAAGAACAGCCATACGGCTGTGGCTATGACGGTATCGGGCAGAGCGGAGAAGAAGTGCCGCGCTCTCTCCAGCAGTTGCGCGGCGCCTGCGATGGGTCGGACCATAAGAGCGTTCCTCAGCCCCCTAGGTAGGCCTTGCCCATCTCTTCGTTGTTCAGCAGGCTTTCGCCGCTACCCTCCAGACGGTTCTGGCCCATGGCCAGGACATATCCTCTGTGGGACAGCTTCAACGACTCTCTGGCGTTTTGCTCTACCATAATGATTGCCACTCCGGAGCGATTTATATCTAGGATCTTGGTGAAGACCAAATCCACCATATTGGGCGCGAGGCTGGCGGAGGGCTCATCAAGCAGGAGAATGCGAGGATCAAGCATCAGGGCGCGGGCCAGGGCCAGCATTTGGCGCTGCCCTCCCGATAGCTTCCCCGCCCGGGTATGACGCCGTTCGAGCACGTCGGGGAAGAGAGCCAGGACCTCCTCGATCTTTGGGCGGTAGTCGTCGCGGCGGATGAATGCTCCCATCTCCAGGTTCTCCTGGACGGTGAGCGAAGGGAAGACGTTGTCGGACTGAGGCACGTAGCACATGCCTTTGCGTGCCATGACCTGGGGAGACTGGCCGGTTACGTCCTCGCCGCCGAAGAAAACCTTGCCGCGCTTGCAGGGAAGCAGGCCGAAGACGGTCTTCAGAAGGGTGGACTTACCTGCCCCGTTGGGCCCGATGATGGTGACAATCTCTTCTTCCTCCACCCTAATGGAGACACCATGCAGGATTTCCACCTCGCCGTAGCCTGACACCACCTCGCGGGCTTCCAGCACGGTCACTGGTATTGCCCTCCTAGATACGCCTCGAGGACGCGTTTGTCAGCCTTGATCTCTTCAGGCATGCCTTCGGCGATCTTCTCACCCTCGCCCAAGACGATGACCGGGTTGCACAGGCGGGTCACTAGGTCCATGTCGTGCTCGATGATGAAGAAGGTGATCCCCTTCTCGTAGCACAGCTCCTCGATGGAGCCCACCAGGCGCTTCATGAGGGTGGGGTTGACCCCTGCCCCCGGCTCGTCCAGGAGGACCAACTGGGGGTCGCACATGAGGGTGCGGGCCAGCTCCAGAAGCTTCTTCTGGCCCGAGGAGAGGTTTCCGGCGTACTCGTTGCGCAACTCCCACAGGTTGACGAACTCCAGCACCTCCAGCGCCTTGTCCTGGATTACCCGCTCCTGCCTGCGTACCAGGAAGGGCAGGAACCAGGGGCCCCAGAGCTTCTCGCCCAACTGGTCCCCAGGCGCCAGCATCAGATTCTCGAGGACGGTCATCGACTTCAGTTCCCGCGGCACCTGAAACGTGCGGACGATTCCCTTCCCAAACACCTGGTGAGGAGGAAGGCCGTCAATCCGCTCTCCCTGGAAGAAGATCCTGCCGGTGGTGGGCTTCAGGAAGCCAGTGACTACGTTGAAGAGGGTAGTCTTGCCGGCGCCATTGGGGCCGATAAGGCCGGTGATTGTGCCCTCTGATACCTGGAGAGAGCAGTGGTTGAGGGCCTTCACCCCATCGAAACTTTTGACTACTTCCTGTGCCTCCAGCAGTAGCGCCATTGTAGTGGTCCCCGTTATGCGAGCATTGTCAGGAGTGCAGTCCTCTGACATGCACAGTATAGCGAAGTTGGCTGTATAGCGCCATCGGGTTCGCCAGCCGAAGGCGATGAGGGGCGCCCAGGGGCGTCTTTCGCCGCCAATCAGCGCTATGCTATGATGATATTGTGCTGGGGGGAGCTAGGCGTTGATTTTTGCCTATCTAGACCTTCTACAGGGCAGCCAAACGGCCTTTTTGGTTTTCTTTGGGGCAGTGGTGACCGCCTTGCTGGTAGGCATCACCTTTCACGAGTTCAGCCACGCCTTTGCCGCTGACAGCCTGGGCGATCCGACGCCCCGCTACCGGGGACGCCTGACCCTGAACCCCCTGGCTCACTTGCACCCCCTGGGCACCTTGATGCTGTTCGTCGCGTTCTTCGGTTGGGGCAAGCCGGTGCCGGTGAACCCCAATTTGATGCGCGGTACTAGTCCGAAGACGGGCATGGCCATGGTGGCGGCCGCGGGCCCCATTTCCAATCTAGTCATTGCGGGCATCGCCGGCGTGCCCATAAAGCTGGGCGTAGTCGACTGGCACACGCCCTTCTTTGCCATCAACAGGTCGTCGGAGTTCGTCAAGCAGGAGGTGGCAACCTGGGGTGCATCGGACTACGTGGGGCTCTATCTGAGCTCGATCATCATATTCGGCATTATCCTGGCGCTATTCAACCTCACCCCTCTGTGGCCCCTGGACGGCTTCTCCGTGGCCCTTGGCATCCTGCCCCGCGACCTGTCGCTGGAGATGGAGCGGCTGCGGGCCTGGGGCCCTGGTCTCCTCCTGCTGTTCATCTTTGGCATACCCATCCTCACAGGCTGGAATCCCTTCTTCCAGATGCTGCGGCCGGCGGTGAACGGGCTGGCCAGCTTGTTCACGGGCGTTGGTGATCCCAATGTCTTTGGCTACTAGCGCAGCCTACCGGATGCGCCAGCTCTTCAGCTCTCTGGGGGCTGGTCTGAGGCCGCAAGAGCGGCAGATTGTCGACGCGCATCTCAGCCAGGAGCAGCAGCGGTTGTTCTACGCCATGACGGCCCGAGATCAGCGGCACTGCCTGGATGTCTTCTATGCTCTCAAGAGGGGAGGCTGCCAGGACGAGGACGTACTGCTGGCCGCTCTTCTGCACGATGTGGGCAAGGGGCCCATCCGCTTGTGGCATCGGGTGGCCTACGTTCTTCTGAGGGCGATATGGCCGCGCCTGCTGGCTCGCCTGGCCCGGCCCGAGGGTCGGGGCTGGCGGCGGGCCATCGCCTCGTTGGACGATCATGCCGCCCGCGGTGCTGCCCTGGCGGAGGCGGCCGGTACGCCAGCGACGGTGGTCGAGCTTATTCGCCACCATGAGAGCGCCGACGCCAGCGACGGCCGCCTGGCCCTTCTGAGGGAGGTCGACAATTCCTGCTAGCCAGCCTTAGGGGAGATCACTGTGGAACGCATAACCATCATCGGTTTGGGCCTTATCGGTGGCTCCTTGGGGCTGGCGCTGAAGGCGGCCAAGCTCACGGGCATCGAGATCGTGGGCTACGACAAAGATACGCTGGCTGCTGGCGACGCCCGGCGGCTGCGGGCCGTCGACAAGTCGGAGCGCAGCCTGCAGAAGGCGGTGCGTGGTGCCAGGCTGGTGATTATCGCTACGCCCATCATGGCCATCCGCGGCGTGATGGAGGAGATAGCGGGCGAGCTGCGAGAGAACTGCGTCGTCACCGACACCGCCAGCACCAAGGCTATCGTCATGGAGTGGGCCAGCCAGCTTCTGCCCCCCACGGTCAGCTTCGTGGGAGGCCACCCCATGGCCGGCAAGGAGACATCCGGCGTCCAGAATGCCGAGGCCAAGCTCTTCGCTGGCAAGCCCTACTGCGTCATCCCTGCCCCCGAGGCCAGCGAGGGGGCGGTGCGGGTGGTCACCGGCATCGTCCAGCTTGTTGGCGCCCAACCCTTCTTCATCGGCGCCGATGAGCACGACCGCTACGTGGCGGCGGTGAGCCATCTTCCCCTCGTCCTGTCCACCGCGCTGTTCACCCTGGTGCGCGGCAGCCCCGCCTGGCCGGAGCTATCGTCCCTGGCCAGCAGTGGCTTCCTCGGTGCTACCCGCCTGGCCTCCACCGATGCGGAGCTCAGCCACGACATCTGCCTGACCAACCGGGAGGCTGTTCTTCACTGGCTGGACCGCATGGTGGAGGAGCTGGGACGCTACCGAGAGCTGCTGCAAGAGGGGCAGGAGGAGGAGCTGTTCAAGGCCTTCGCCAGGGCCCAGCTGGATCGCGACGCCTACGTCACCGCTGGGCCGCCCGTCCGCGAGCCGGTGGCGGCGGAGGAGCTGCCTACCAGCGGCGAGCAACTGGCCGCGCTGCTGGTGGGACAGCGCTTGGTGCGGCGGGTGAAGGAGATTGGCAAGCTGCTGGAGGAGAAGCAGGAACGAGGTCGTCGGCGAGGCGTGGAGGGTCGCGACCAGCCATGAGGAAGACGATCCGCTCACCACGCAGGCTTCGGGGAAGCATCGAGGCGCCGGGCGACAAGTCGGTCTCGCACCGGGCGGCCATCCTGAACGCTATCGCCCAGGGCGAGGCGGCGGTGGAGAATTTTCAGGGCGGCGCCGACTGCCTGGCCACCCTGCGCTGCCTGAGGGCGCTGGGCGTGAAGTGGGACTGGGACAGTCAAGGAACCCTGCGCATTCAGGGCGGCGGCAGGTTCGGCCTGAGGGAGAGCGCCGATGTGCTGAACGCCGGCAACTCGGGCACCACCATGCGTCTGCTGGCCGGTCTTCTGGCTGGCCAACCGTTCTTCTCGGTGCTGACCGGCGATGCCTCCCTGCGCTCGCGCCCCATGGAGCGGGTCGTGGAGCCGCTGCGGGCCATGGGGGCGCGCATCCAGGGGCGAGCGGGGGGCGCTCGGCCTCCCCTGGCCATCGAGGGCGGCTCTCTCCGGGGCATCCGCTATCGCCTGCCGGTGGCCAGCGCCCAGGTGAAGTCGGCCCTCAGCCTGGCCGCTCTGTACGGGGAGGGCGAGACGGTTTTGACGGAGCCGGCGCCCTCGCGCGACCACACCGAGCGGATGCTGCGGGCCATGGGGGTCGAAGTCCTGGGGGGTGGGGGTGACGGCCTGCGGGTATTGCCCCCGCAGCGGGAGCTGACGCCTCTCAGCCTGCGGGTGCCGGGCGACATCAGCGCTGCCGCCTTCTGGATGGTGGCGGCTGCGGCCCACCCCGATGCCGAGATCAGGCTCGCAGGGGTGGGCGTAAACCCCAGTCGCAGTGGCATCATCGACGCCCTGGTCGGCATGGGGGCCAGCATCACACTGGAAGAGGAGCGCATGTGGGGTTGCGAGCCCGTGGCCGACATCGTGGTTCGCTCCTCGTCGTTGCGGGGAACGGTCGTCGAGGGCTCTCTCATCCCTCGCCTGATCGACGAGATCCCGGTGCTGGCGGTGGCTGCCTGTCTGGCCGAGGGCGAAACGGTTATCCGTGAGGCCGGCGAGCTGCGGCTGAAGGAATCGGACCGCATTCGCACCACCATCCTCGAGCTGCGGCGGCTGGGCGCGAGCATTCGGGAGCTGCCGGACGGCATGGTTATCCAGGGCGTGGGCTGTCTGAAAGGCGGGGCGTGCGGTAGCCACGGCGACCATCGGCTGGCCATGACCCTGGCCGTGGCCGGTCTGCTGGCGCAGGGAGAGACAGTTGTGCGGGGTGCGGAGGCGTCATCTATCTCGTATCCTGGTTTCTGGCATCATTTGGAGGAGCTTTCCTCCCATTAGTAGGTAGAGAGCAATGCCAAGCATTGGGGAGGCGGAAGGGAGCGAATCATGACGACAGAGCTATTGGCCGTTGGCTTCAGGAACTTCATAGCCCTCGATCGGGTGGTCGCTATTGTATCCGCGGGGTCGGCACCAATCCAGCGGCTGGTCCGCGAGGGCAAGAAGAAGGGGACGGTCATCGACATAACCAGCGGGCGCCGCACCAAGGCGGCCATCTTCATGGACAACGGCCAGATCATTTTGGCCGCCATCACCCCCGAGACGATCAGCGGGCGGGTGGCGGCCGTCGCTCAGGAAGGTGTCTATGCCAGGGCCGGCCAGGAGGGGGAAGGCTAGGAGACCTCGCGTGCCGCGAGGCAGGGCTGGTGCCAGGGCTCCCTCGCGCCATCCCCTGCTGCTGGTGTTCTCGGGCCCCTCTGGAGTGGGGAAGGATTCCGTCCTGGCTCGTCTGAAGGCCAGGGGAGGGGACTATCACTTCGCGGTCACTGCCACCACACGCCCGCCGCGGCCCGGCGAGGTGGACGGCCGCGATTATCACTTCCTGACGCGCCAGCGGTTCGAAGAGATGCTGGCGGCGGGCGAACTGCTGGAGAACGCCATCGTCTACGATGAGCACTACGGTGTGCCCAAGAGCCAGGTGCGGGAGGCGCTGGCCCGCGGTCGGGACGTCGTCATGCGTACGGACGTGCAGGGGGTAGCCACCATCAAGGGGGCCGTGCCCCAGGCGGCCACCATATTCCTGGCGCCTGCGTCCGTGGCCGAGCTGGAGGAGCGACTGCGCCGGCGCGGGGCCGACTCGGAGGAGCAGCTTCGCCTGCGCCTGGCCACGGCCCGTCGAGAGATGGACGCCGCCTGCCACTTCGACCACGTGGTGGTGAACGCCGAGGGCAAGCTGGAGGAGGCGGTGGCCGAGGTGGAACGCATCATCGCCGCCGAGAAGGAGCGGCCCGAGAGGGGGCCCGTGCACATACCCTGACGGGCCACCGACGCCTGCTGTTGGAGCGGTCGCGAACAGCGCTTGACAGACCCCAGGGGAAGTGCTATCGTTCTGCCAAACTTCATAGGGCAGCGGCTGCGAACAGGGCTAGTAGGCCGCAAAGCGGGGCTCAGAGAGCCAGGGCAAGGTGAGAGCCTGGCGTCAGCGCGGCGGCTGAATGGGCCTGGGAGCCGTCAACCGAACGCCTCGACTGGTCGGGGTCAGTAGGCTTGGCCGCAGGGGCAGCGTTATCAGAGCCCGGGGTATCGCTCATTGTGCACGGAATGATGGGCCGTACCTGCAACGAGATTCCGCCTGTGGCGGAAAGAAGGGTGGCACCGCGAGAGGAAGGCCCCTCGTCCCTTTGGGCGAGGGGTTTTTTAGTTGGCATAGCTAAGGAATGCGCCAATGCTCGGCACCGAAAGGCATTTCTACCGGTTCGTCAGAGAGGAGAGACTGTTCTGCGCAACTCTGGCGCATCTCCTCATGCAAAGGGGGCCTAACCTGGCGGCGTTCCTGGAGCTGATAAACGCTAGGGTGCCAAAGGGTTTGCAGCTAATAACTAGCCGCCTGGAAGAAGCTGAGATCTATGTTGAGTTTACGTTCCTTCGTGATTATTGGGACACGCTTGGGAGGAACAATGACGAAAAACGCCGTCTCATATTTGCATTGCTGTCAAAGGTAGATGGACTTAGGCACTATCGCGACGAGAGCTTCCCAAGTACGATCCCAGAGTTCAACGAGTTTTTCGTCGGTCATCATGGGGGGAGAATCAGGCGTGACATAGTATATCCTGGTCAGTGGAGTGTCACGACACTCTCCGAGCGATTCGGAAGGGAGCCCGAAGAGTTCAGAGATTTCTGTCGGTTCAAGTGGGCCTTTAACATCAAACCAGACATCGTTGTGCTGCTACCAGGCTCACGATCTCTGTGTGTAGAGGCAAAGCTAGAGAGCAGAGAAGGTTGGTACCCGACTAGCAAGGGCGAGTGCGAAATATTCGACAGGCTCTTCGAACCGGGGGAAGGGCGCGTGCGCCAGAGTAAGGTGCAGCAATCCATGGTCAGCGATCTACTCAATGCCCCGTGCCAGGCTCTCCTCATAGGTCGAA
>JAIVWR010000005.1:0-19548 GCA_048636435.1 Acidobacteriota bacterium
GTTCTTCCAGTTCAACGTGGCCTGGCTGTCGGAGGTCTGCCGGGTGGTCAAGCCCAACGGCAACATCTTGACCTTCGGCACTTTTCATAACATCTACCAGCTAGGCTTCATCCTCCAGAACGTCCTCGACCGCCGCGTGCTGAACTCCATCGTCTGGTTCAAGCCCAACGCCCAGCCCAACATCACCGCCCGCACCCTCACCGAGAGCACGGAGCAGATCGTGTGGGCGGTGAACAACCCGCCCGGCAAGGCCAAGAAGTGGACGTTCAACTACTGGCAGGCCAAGGAGCTGGCCGGCGGGAAGCAGATGCGCAACCTGTGGGAGATACCGTATACTCCCGCTTCCGAGCGGGCCTTCGGCAAGCACCCCTCGCAGAAGCCGCTGGCGGTCGTGGAGCGACTGGTGCTCATCGCCACCAACCCCGGCGAGCTCGTGCTCGACCCCTTCGCCGGCGCTGGGACGCTGGCCCTCGCTGCCGAGAGGCACGGCCGCCGCTGGGTGCTCATCGAGAGCGAACCCCAGTACGTGGAGAGGGCCCGCCAGCGGCTGGCGGCGGCCCGCACGGGCGAGGCCGGGTAGCCCACGCGGAAAGGAATGCAAGAAGGCCCTGCCACAGGCAGGGCCTCCCTATCTCAGCGATTCGCTTCTACTTGGCGGGCGTCTTCTCGAAGAATCCCTGGACGCTGGTGCGAGCAGCGATGCGCTCGGCGATGAGCATGAACACCTGAGTCACCGGCGAGTCGGGCTCCTGCTCCACGATGGGCACACCCTCGTCGCTGCCGACCCTCACCTGGGTGTCCAGGGGGACCTCGCCCAGGAAGTCCAGCCCCAGCTTCTTGGCCGTCTCTTGAGCGCCGCCATGGCCGAAGATCTCCGTGCGCTGGCCGCAGTGGGGGCAGAGGAAGTAGCTCATGTTCTCGATGATCCCGAATACGGGCACGTTCAGCTTCTCGAACATCGTCACCGCCTTGGTGGCGTCCTCCAGCGATATGCTCTGAGGAGTGGTGACGATAACCACGCCGGCGATCGGTGCTTCTTGGGCCATGCTCAAGGGGGCGTCGCTCGTACCCGGCGGCAGGTCGACGATCAGATAGTCTAGCTCGCCGTCGGCGGCCCAGGGCACCTCGTGGAGGAGCTGGCGAACGCCGCTGCCGATGAGCGGGCCGCGCCAGATCATCGGCAGGCCGGGCCGCAGGACGAAACCGATGGAGATCACCTTGACGCCATAGCACGTCACCGGCATGAGGCCCGTCTCAGCCTGGTAACCGTGCTCGAGCCCGACCATGGTGGGGATGTTAGGCCCGGTGAGGTCAGCGTCCAGCAGGCCCACTCGTGCGCCGTGCTTGGCCAGGGCGATGGCCAGGTTGACCGCCACCGTGGACTTGCCCACGCCGCCCTTGTTGCTGGCAATGGCGATGATGTTTCGGACGCCCTCCACCGGGCGCGGGCCGCTCACAGGCGAGTGAGCCCGCACGTCGGCATCCATCTTCACGTCCACGCTCTTAACGCCGGCAACGCTGCGAACGGCCTCCTCGGCCCTGCGCTGCAACTCGTTGCGCATGGGACAGGCGGGGGTAGTGAGCACGAACCTGAAGGCCACCTTGCCACCGCTCACCTGTAAGTCGCGGATCATGCCCAGGCTAACGATGTCCCGATGCAGCTCCGGGTCCTCGACGGTGCTCAGGGCGGCCAGGATGGCCTTCTCGCTGGGGCCCTGTTTACCTTGTCCTCGTTTCAACGCTACCTCCTATTCGGACGCCCCCGCTTTCTGGGGGGAAGGACGCCAGTCTCTACGATGAACCGACAGCAGTCGCCGCCGTGCGTCTGAAACTCGGCCGCTCGCACACGGCCGTCCAGTAACTGACTGAGCAGCTCCAAATGCCAGACGCAAACCTCGTCTTGGCTCTCGGCCACTCTGCGATAAGGGCAGTTGTAGCGCACGATCTCGAAGCCCTCTGCCACCTTGCGCCACTCGGCGAATTCGCTTTCCATCTGCAGGATGTCGAAAACTATCGACACCTGCTCCTCCAGGCTCTTGCCCTCGAGCCGGTGAGCGTGCTGGTTGGCTATCCTGCGGGCCAGCTTACGGAAAAGCAGGGCCTTCTTGTCGGTCGGGGAGAGGCCCTCGATCTCGCTGCTGTCAAGGAAGCCCACCTCATCGATGAGCATGTCGGCCAGGCGGTCGTAGCGCTTGGGGAAGGTCTCCTCGCCCTTATCGGTGAGTGAGTAGACGAAATGGGGGCGACCGGTGGGACGACGCACCTCGCGGGCAGTCACGAGGTTGTCCCGTTCCAGGGTGGCCAGATGCTGGCGGATGGTCATCCGGGCCAGCTCCAGCGCGGACGCGAGTTCGTCCACTGTGGAACCGGCGCTGCGCTTGAGCAGGGCGAGGATCTGGCTCTTAGTGCTCTGTACCGCCATCGTCTCAGGGGCTGGGGAAAAACGGCCGCCGCGAAACCTGCGGGCGAGTCTCAGCGTTAATAGTATATCGCAACGTAACCACTATAGCGATATTAGCAGAAGAGGGGCATTTAAGCAACTGATGAAAGTAAATATGGTAGAAAGCTTGACAACGTCCGCGGTCTTGGCTATAATTCATGGAACAGTTGTGTAACGTATGGATGGCGCCAGGCGTCTAAGCATAGGAATCGGAAAAATGGGGAAGGACGATGAGGAAGACAGCAGTTACTCGGCGTAAGCAGGCGACCAAGGGGGCTCCGTGTCGGCATCACTGGCTGATCGAAAGCCCCCAAGGGCGTACAAGCATGGGCATGTGCAAGCTGTGCGGTGCCCAGAAGGAATTCAGCAACTCAACTGGGGACTTCTTGTGGGAGAGTGAGCCGCTGGCCGAGCTGTCCTACGGTCGCTGGGGCAAGTCACGCGAACTCCACGCTCCTACGGGCAAGGGAGCGGATGATAGTGCCTCCACGACGGGGACAGGAGTAGCGGGCAGCACGCGTCTGGCGTAGAAAGAATGGAGTACCGCACCCTCTAAGAGGGGTGCACCCGGCAGGGGTGCACCCCTTCTTTTTTACTAGCCCTTGAACAAGGCGCTGGTATAATGACGCCAGCAGGAGGAAAGCGTGAACCTGTCCATCGAGCTGGCGCCCAGGTGCAAGCGAGGGCTTCTTCTAGCCAACCCCGTGATGGCTGCCTCCGGCACGTTCGGCTATGGGCTGGAGATGGCCAAGGAACTGGACATCCAGCGTCTGGGGGCCATCGTCTGCAAGGGCACGACTCTACGGCGGCGTCGCGGCAACCCTCAGCCGCGCACGGTGGAGACGCCCGCCGGCATGCTCAACTCCATCGGCCTGCAGAACATGGGGGTAGAAGCCCTGATCCGCGACATCGCTCCTATCTGGGCCACCTGGCGGGTGCCGGTCGTGGTGAACATAGCCGGCGAGAGCATCGAGGAGTACGCTCGCCTGGCCCGGCGATTGGACGGCGTTGCCGGGGTCAGCGGGCTGGAGCTGAACATTAGCTGCCCCAATGTGGCCACGGGGATGGAGTTCGGCAGCAGCCCCCAGATGGCTGCCGCGGTGACTGCCGCTGTGAGGCGGGAGACTACCCTGCCCGTCATCGTTAAACTGACCCCGAACGTCAGCGACATCGCTAGCGTAGCGCGGGCGGCAGCGGACGCCGGCGCCGATGCGCTCACCCTCATCAACACCTTCCCCGCCATGGCTATCGACGTGAAGAACAGGCGGCCGGCTCTGGGCTGGACCTTCGGCGGCCTTTCCGGCCCGGCGCTCAAGCCGATCGCCCTGCGCCTGGTGTATCAGACGGCGGCAGCGGTGGATGTCCCCCTTATCGGCTGTGGGGGCATCATGAGCGGCCTGGACGCGATGGAGTACATCATGGCTGGGGCCAGCGCCGTTCAGGTGGGCACCGCCACCTTCGTGAATCCTCGGGCCACCCTCGATGTCATGGAGGGCATCGAGCGGTACATGGGGGAAGAGGGCGTGACGGACATCCACCAGGTGATCGGTGCCGCCAGGTTGTAACACACCCGTCTCTTTCAACGTCTGAATAGAGGGTGACCTGTGTGAGTTATGAAAAGCTGTGGCATTACCTTGTCTGTGTTCTGCCGCGGGCCAAGAGGGAAGATGGGCAGGCGCTGGGCGAGTATGCCCTTATTCTGGCCTTCATTGCGATGGCGGCAGTACTTGCGCTGACCGCACTAGGTCTGGCCATCTCTGGCTCCTGGGAGCCTCTGCTGAACGTCATCTAGGCTGGGCTGCTGTCCGGTCTGCTAGTATGGTTCCGTGGTTGCCGCTGGTGCAGCGGCGTCGATCTTGACCCCCTGTTGCCCCTGGATGTACGCTGAGCCTGATCGGGGTGTAGCTCAGCCAGGCTAGAGCACGTGGTTTGGGACCACGAGGTCGGCGGTTCAAATCCGCCCACCCCGACCAAACTGTGCTCAGAGTGAGCGGCCACCGTCAAGCTCTCCTCACAAGTGCCACCAACGCGCGCACAATGACTAGATGCCTTTCCCTCAGGGGTCGAATTTGTCCTGCGTCGTTCTCTGAGCTCCTTGCCAATCCCTGTTTCTGCGGGTAGGATGGGGGTCGCCCCGATTGTCCGCCATGCCGACAACAAGGGGACAGCAAACATCCAGGAAAGGAGGCTGATGCAGCTATGCGGAAGCTAGGCAAGTTCTGGCTGATCTTCCTCGCCTTGGCAGCGCTGTTGCTGGTGCTAGCGGTGGCCTGCGAGGATGAGGAAGAGGAGGGAACCCCCACTGGCACGCCTGCTGCCACTGTGACCGAGACTCCCACCACCGCGGAGGAGGTCCCCGGCATTACCCCCACAGAGATAATCCTGGGGATGCACGGCCCTCTCACTGGCACCTACGGGGCGGCGTACGCCCCCGTCATCGGGGGGGTCGAAGCGTACTTCAGGTACGTCAATGCGGAGGAAGGGGGCGCCTGCGGCCGTGACATCATCCTCAAGGTGGAGGACGATCAGTACGACGCGGCCGGAGCGGTCGACGCGGTCAAAAAGCTGCTGGATCGAGACAACGTCTTCGCCATGATCGCTGGCATAGGGACGGCCGCTCATTCGGCCGTCTGGGAGGAGCTCAACGAAAGAGGGGTGCCCGACCTGTGGATTATGTCCGGGGCCCACAAGTGGGCCGCGGATCCCGAGGCGCACCCTTGGTCGGTTCCCCTCCTGCCGGACTACTTCATCGAGGGGACGATCTTCGGCAAGTATATCTCGGAGAATATGCCCGGCGAGAAGGTCGGCATTATCTACCAGAACGACGACTTTGGCAAGGACGAGCTGGCGGGCCTGAAGAATGGCCTCGATCCCGCCAAGAACGAGTTGGTGACCGAGCAGAGCTATGAGATCACCGCCGTCAGCATCCGGTCCCAGGTCAGCAATATGAAGGACGCTGGCGTCGAGGTGGTCGTTGCCGCTTGTATCCCACCATCGTGTGCTCAGCTCATCAAGGAGGCCGACCGCCTGGGCTGGCATCCCCAGATCTTCATCAACTACACCAATTCTGACCCGATGATGTTCCAGTATTCCTCGCCGGAGCTTATGGAGGGGGTCATTACCCTTCAGGGCAACAAACTGTCGACTTGGACTGACGACCCGGATGTAGCAGAGCACCACCGGATGATGAGCGAGTACGGTGACTACCCCGCCGGCAACTTCACCATCGTCGGCGCCGCGGCGGCGTCCTTGACCGTCGAGGCTCTGCGCGCGACCTGTGACGACCTGACGCGGCAGGGCCTGATGGACGCCGTCCACACCATCTTCAAGGACTACCAGGGCGCCATCGCCTTGCCGGGTATCGTCACGGATCTCAGCCCGACAGACCACTACGCCACCGAGTCCATGAGGATGCTGCGGGCTCACGATGGCGAGTGGGAGTACTTCGGCGAGATAATCTCGTTCACGGACTAGAGGGCAACCCCGGGGGCCAGAGGCTACGCTGCACTTCCTGCACGCGAACCCATCGTGTGGCTGGTGGCAGCCGATGGGATGGGCGTAGCAGCGGCAGTGCGCTCTCCCTTGACACCCCTCGCGTCTACGAGCAGAATGAGGACGCTGTGAATTGGAGACGAAGGCCGAGGATGAGATCAGCCACGAGGAACTGGCCCTAATGGTGTTGCCCCAGGAGGAATTTGGAGCGGAGTACGCCGAACTTGAGCTGGATGAAGACATTTCTGGCTTCGTGAGCAACGAGGAGGCAATAGAAGACGACCACGACGGGGATGACGAGCGACGCGACAGCGAGCGCTTTGGCCGGGTGAACGGCTACGCTGAAGTCTATTCAAGCCCTCCCGGTGGCCAGGCTGGTCCGTCCGCCCTGAGCGAGGTGGATCTCATGGTGGGAATCGGAGTTGAGTTGCTGCGGGATCCTGAGGGGGCTTCTGACCGCCTGGAGGATGAGATTGGCGACTACGAGAGGGAGCTCCGCGAGGAGGCCGGGGCAGAAGACGCCCAGGAAGTGGACCTGCGGCTTTTCAGTCCGGGCGGCATAGGCGATGAGGCCATCGGCTTGCAGGTGCACCTCCCACTTCCGCTAGATGGCGGTTTGAGATTGTTCTACAATGTCACCCACGTGTCGTTCCGGCGAGGCCGCTTGGTGGGAGCGGTAGTGGTCGGTCAGTTCGATGAGAGGGACAGGCGCGACGAGGTTGCGGCCCTGGCCCACAAGCTGGACGAGCGTATCCAGGCGGTGCTGCGAGGCCACATCACACCGACCCGTGCCACCACGCCGTAGCCACGGCACAGGAAGCGAGCGGAGTTGCATCAGCATGTTCGGCTGACGATAATTGCCAGAGGCTACGCTGCGCGCGCGAGTGAGGGTCAGGGATAGGTTCGTGGCGGAGCAGCCGCACAAAACCGGGTGTCAAAGCGAAGGAGGTGGACAGCGGCCATGGGCAGGCTCGATGGGAAAGTAGCGATCGTCACCGGCGGCGCTTCGGGGATCGGTAAGCGCACCGCCGAGATGTTTGTCGAAGAGGGGGCGCGCGTCATCATCGGCGACCTCAACGGCGACGGCGTGGCAGCGGTGGTCGGCCAGCTTGGCCACGACCACGCCGACGGCATGCAACTGGACATTCGCGATGAGAACGCGGTCAAGCAGATGGTGGATCAGGCCTTTTCCCGCTTTGGGCGGCTCGACATCGGCTTCAACAACGCCGGCATTGCGGGCTTCAGCCCCGTCCACCTGTACCCGCTGGAGGAGTGGGACCGGGTCGTTGGCGTGTGCCTTACGGGCACCTTCCTCTGCATTAAGCACGAAGCGGGCCGCCTCATCGCCCAGGGGGAGGGCGGGAGCATCATCAACGTCGCGAGCATCAACGCCGTTCAGGCTGCGGAAGGCTTCGCCGCGTACTGCTCGGCGAAAGCGGGGGTGGCCATGCTAACGAAGGTGGCCGCACTCGAACTCGGCCGGCACCGCATCCGCGTGAATGGCATCGGCCCTGGCGTCATCCGCACGCCTATGACCGAGACGCCGCTCGCGATTGTCCCCGGCCTTGAAGAGGCATTCGTCGACGAGGCGCCCATCGGCCGCGTCGGGGAACCCGAGGACATTGCTCGCCTCGCCGTCTACCTCGCCTCGGATGAGTCCTCGCTGATGAGCGGCCAGACCCTCTTGATCGACGGTGGTGCCACCCTGAAGAAGTACCCTGAGCTCTTCAGCTACTTTCGCCTGTGAGCGGCGAGCGAGCCTAGCCTCGCAGAGAGCAAGCAGATTACTTGCGCTCGGCCAGCGCCCCGATGATCTCGCGGCAGAAGGCGCCCAGATCGCTGGGCTGGCGCGAGGTGATGATGTTGCCGTCGCGCACCACCTCCGCATCGACGCGGTCGGCGCCGGCGTTACGGACGTCGTCCGCGATGGCGTAGAAGCAGGTGACCCGCCTCCCCTTGAGAATGCCCGCCGAGACCAGCACCCAGGGGGCGTGACAGATGGCGGCCACTACCTTCCCCTGCTCGTAGGCCTCTCGCACCAGGCGCAGGACGGCCGGATAGCGGCGAAGCTTGTCGGGGGCGTAGCCGCCGGGCACGATGACGGCGTCCACGTCCTCGGCGCTCACCTGGTCGACAGTGGCATCGACGGTCAGCGGGTATCCCTTGAGGCCGGTGTAGCTGGCGCTGCTGCCTGTCCCCGCGATCACCACCTCCGCCCCTTCCTCGCGCAGGCGGAGGACGGGGTACCATAGCTCCAGGTCCTCGTACATGTCCTCAGCCAGGACAACAGCCTTCTGACCTCTAAGGAGCATGTTCTCCTCCCCTCACGTATTCTTGGTGGCATCATGGCATATGCTCTGCCGCCCCGCAACGCGACTCCAGCAGGGGCCCAGCAAGAGAAGGCTACTACATGACGGAGACGAGGGGACGAGCGTGGCTGATCTTCATCGATAGGCTTGCTTGCGGGCCTGTGTCGGTTGATGCTATGCTGGGCGTGGAGGGAACGCAGGGAGGAAGCTATGCCGTCCTTGGTCTTTCAAAGCTTTGGCTGGCCAGAGTTGCTTATCATCCTGGCGGTGCTTGCCCTCGTCTTTGGGGTGGGCAAACTGGCCGACGTGGGTGGCGTCCTGGGACGCTCGATCCGCGAGTTCCGGCGCGAGGTGAAAGAGGGCCAGGAGGAGGAGCAGAAGGAGGAGGCAGCGAAGGTCGAGGGAAAGAGCGAGGAGGAGAAGAAGAGCTAAGCGAGCGCGCTCGCCTTTGTCGGGAGCCACATAAGCCAGCCGCGGGGCTGGCTTATTCTGTCGGTGTGGGCGTCTCGTCACCCTCCTCTTCGATGGTCACGGAGAGGATCTCGTCGCCGGGCGGCGCGTTAGGGTCGCGCCATCCCCTCGTCGTGAGTGACCGGACTACGTCCATGCTCTCTTCGTCGGCCACCTGCCCGAATACCGTATTGTGGCCTTCCAACTGCGGCAGCTTCTGAAGGGCGATGAAGAACTGGCTGCCGTTGGTGACGTAGGTCTCTGTCTCCTCGGCCATGGCGACCGAGCCGGTGACATGCTCCTTGTCGTTCGTCTCTGCGGGCAGGGTGTAGCCGGGGCCATCTTCGCCGCTACAGGTGATGGCAGCGCTCATCGTGCACGTGGGGTCGCCTGCCTGAGCCACCAGTTCAGGGTCGACGAAGTGGAAGGTGAGGCCGTCGTAGAAGCCATCGCCCGCCAGGAACACGAAGTTGTTCACCGCTTGCGGGGCCTCATCAGCGAATAGCTCCAGGCGGATGTCTCCCTTATTGGTCTCGATCACAGCGGAGTACTGTTTGCTCGTGTCGATGGTCATTTCGGGTGGGCTGGAATAGGTCTTAACCTGGAGCGGCTCGGCCGTGGGACTGACTTCTCCGGCTTGCTGCGTCACGGTCGGTGTGGGCGTGACGGCGGGTTGTGTGCTGCCGCCGCCTCCCATGGTTCCCGACATGAGGGCGCCGCCGGCTATGCCGCCCGTCATGCCTATGAGAGCAATGATGTAGAAGGCGCGGACGTTGAACAGAAGGGATACGGGGAAGGGGGGCTTAGCCCGCGTCTGGGCAGCGAGCGACTCCTTCCTTAGCCGCCCTGTCAGTCGCCCCCGCCGTCGCTTTTCTCTGCCCAGAGTCGATCACCCCTTTGCTTGTGGTACCCCCGGCGGGACTCGAACCCACGCACCCGGCTCCGGAGGCCGGTGCTCTATCCGACTGAGCTACGGGGGCCTGCATCAATCATAGCCTGGTCGCCGCTCCCCGACAAGTCTAGCCGCCAGCCGAGCGTCTAGAGGAGGTAGCGAAGCCATATGTAGGCGGTGGCTATGAGCAATGAGACCATACTGACCAAGACGCCATAGCGCAAGAACTGAAGGAAGGTGATCCTGTAGCCAGCGCGCTCGGCTACGCCGATGACATAGACATTGGCGGCAGCCGCCACGGGCGTAAAGTTAGCTCCCAGACCCGCGCCCAGGGCCAGGGCCCACCACAGGGGATTGTCGGCTCCATGTGCCAGCCCCAGGTCCCGGCTCGTCTGGTCCAGCACCGGGATCATCGCTGCCGCGTACGGTATCTGGTTGACTATGCTGGACAGGATGCCCGCGGGCCAGAGAGTGAGCATGGCCGCCGCCCATAGATGCCCGCCGCTGGCATCGGCCATCCTCTCGCCGATATCCTCCAGCAGTCCTACCTCCTCCGCGCCGCCCACCACCATGAACAAGCCCACAAAGAAGAAGATAGTGGCCCACTCTACCTCCAGCAGCGCCTCGCGGGGGTGCTGACGGCCGATCAGGATGAGAGCGGTGGCCCCACCCAGAGCTATCGTGGCTGGCTCGTAGTCCAGGGAGCCGTGGAGGAGAAAGCCAATGGCAACCAAGGCGAGAATGAACAGCGACTTGTACAGAAGGCTGCGATCGGTCAGAACCTCGCTCTCGTCCAGCTCCATGATGCGGTGCTCAAGCTCGGGGCGTGTTTCCAGTTGATGGCGAAAAAGGAAGAACACCATGACTAAGAAAACGGCCATAATCAAGACAATGACTGGCCCGAGGTGAACCAGGAAGTCGATGAAGTCCAGGTCAGCGCCGCTGCCGATGATGATGTTGGGCGGGTCGCCGATGAGAGTGCCTGTGCCGCCGATGTTGGAGGCCATGATGAGGGTCAGCAGGAAGGGCACCGGGCTAACCTGGAGAATGCTGGCCACAAACAGGGTCAGGGGAGCCATGAGGACGACAGTGGTGACGTTGTCCAGGAAAGCGGATGCCACCGCTGTAATGACTGCCATGAACAAAAGAATCCGGATGGGATCCCCCTTGGCTGCCTTGGCCCCCCGAATGGCCAGCCACTGGAAGACGCCCGTCTTGCCCAGGGTGTTGGCTATGATCATCATGCCTATCAGAAGGAAGATCACGTTGAAATCGATGAAGGCGAAGGCTTCCTCTTGGTCGAGGACGCGAAAGGCGATCATCGCCAGACCGCCGGCGAGGGCGGCGGTCGTCTTGTGAATTCGTTCAGAGATGATGAGGAGATAGGTAACGGAGAAGATGAGGGAGGCCAGGGCTAGGTCGTTCAAACGCCGCCCTCCGTACTCCCTTGCCGATGGTGCCCCTGGCCTCGGCCTCGCTTGCCCCATTTCCGATGCTTCTGCAGCCAGAGACGCACCAACTGGAGGCGATCCAGATAGCCAACCACCCGCATCTTCTGGTCGACGATAGGCAGTCCCTCCAGCTTGTTCTCGTGCATCTTGACGAAGGCCTCCCTGGCACTGTCCGCCATGGTGACGTACACAGGAGGCTGCATTAGCTCCTTGGCCTTTTGCGCCCGGCTGATCCTGCCGAACTCCTCGATATTCTTGAAGGCCCGCATGCCCACCAGGAACTCCTCGGGGGCCACATGCAGATAGAGCTCGGCCAGGAGCAAGCGCATGGGGATCACCCCCACCAGGCGTCCGTCCTCATCCACCACCGCCACCGTCTGGGTGCCTAGGCAGGCAGCCATGGACTCGGCCGCATGGAAGAGATCGTTCTCCTCGTTGACGACGCAGGCTTCGATACCCACTCGGCCCAGGGCCTCACCCACCGAGGTTCCGCGAGTGATGGAGTCAGCCTTTTCCTCTGAGGGGCGACCGCTGGGCAGTTCCTCTTTGTCTCCAGTCATTCGTTCCCCCAATCCTGACGCCTAGCGCCGATTATATCACGCCCGCTGGGTAGCGCCTGTCGGCGGGCAGGGAGCTCCGTTCAGGTTGACAGGCTTCACTCCTTGGGGCATGCTGGCAGGAGAAAAACAATGGAGAGCCGCCAATCGTACTTCGACAAGAAACAAGAACGATTTCAGGAAGTATGCCAGCGAATGCTGGCCGAACGTCGCCTGATCGTTGCCAGCAACCGAGGGCCCGTGGACTACACGCTGGCCCCCGACGGCAGCTTGTCCGCCCAGCGGGGCGGCGGTGGGCTGGTCGTTGCTCTTAGCTCTTGCAGTCGCTTTATTCCCCTGACTTGGGTAGCCACCGCCATGAGCGAGGGCGACCGCCGCATGGCCGAGGAAGCTACCGGTCCCATAAGGGCACCCCTCCCCGAGCAGGAGATATACCTGCGCTTTGTGGTGGTGCCTCGGTCTGTGTACCAGCGCTTTTACTCGGTCTTCTGCAACCCCCTTCTGTGGTTCATCCAGCACTACATGTGGAATACGCCCCGCACGCCCAGCCTCGGCCGCGCCGTATACGAAGCCTGGGAACAGGGGTATGTACGAGTCAATCAGGCCTTCGCCCAGGCGGTGGCCGAGGAGGCAGGCGGGGACAGCCGCACGCCCTTCATCCTGCTCCACGACTACCATCTGTATCTGGCGCCCGCGTACATCCGCGAGCTTCTGCCCGACGCGCCCATCCTCCACTTCACCCATATCCCTTGGCCGGGGCCCAGGTACTGGAGCATCCTGCCGGAGTTCATGCGCCGCGAGATACACGAGAAGATCTGCGCCGCTGACATCGTCAGCTTTCAGACGATGCGCGATGTGCGCGATTTTCTCGTCTGCTGCGAGGAATTCCTGAAGGGAGTGACGGTCGATCATCGAGCCTGCACGGTCGCTCGGGATGAGTGGATCACGCGCGTGACCTACTATCCCATCTCCATAGACGCCGCCAGCCTGTGCCAGTTCGCCGTGTCCCCCGAGGTTCAGCACTATGAGGAAAGCCTGAGCCAGCTCCGTCGAGAGATAACCATCGTGCGGGTGGACCGTGCCGAGCCCAGCAAGAATATCATCCGGGGCTTTAGAGCCTACGACAATCTGCTGGATCGCTACCCCGGCCTGCATCGGCGGATCGTCTTTCTGGCCTTTCTGGTGCCCTCGCGCGAGGAAGTATCCATCTATCGAGCCTACACCAGGGATCTGTTGGAGCTGGCCGAGGCTATCAATGGCAAGTACGGTGACGATGAGTGGCGGCCCATCCACGTCTTCTACGAAGACAACTATGCCCAGGCTATCGCCGCCATGCGCCTCTACGACGTTCTTCTGGTGAACCCCATCATCGACGGCATGAACCTGGTGGCCAAGGAGGGCCCGTTGGTGAACACCAGAGACGGGGTCCTCGTGCTCTCCGAGATGGCGGGAGCTCACGAGCAACTGGGCGAGTACGCGCTATCGGTTTGCCCGACCGATCTCGAGGGCACAGTGCGCGCTCTCGCCTCTGCCATCACCATGCCGGTTGACGAGAAGAGGCGACGAGCCGCCGCTCTGCGTAGGGCTGTCCAGGAGGAAGACATCACCTTCTGGATGCAGCGTCAGTTCCGCGACCTCATGGCCGTTTCCCGGCGACGACACTAGCTATCGCGGCCAGCAGCCACTCCACCCCAGGGACGCCGTCAACCCAGTAGTCGGCCTCTTCCATCACCTCTGGCGCGCTCTCGGGGTTGGCAACGGCAACGGCGGCGCCGCTCACCTTGCCCTCCTCTCGCCAGTGGCGCAGCACCTTGAACGCGTCCACATCGGTCAAGTCATCCCCCAGGTAGAGGATGCCGCTCAGGCGGTAGGTCTCCATGAGGTGGGCCAGGGCGGTGCCTTTGTGGACATCCAGGGGCGGGCCCAGTTCGAAGACCAGCCGGCCTTCGCGTATGCGCAGACCTTGCGTTGTCCAGGGGGCTAGGGCATCCAGAATGGCCACACGAGCGGCCTGGCGATCGGCACACCGGCGGTAGTGCAGGGCGAGGATTGGTCCCTTGTCTTCCAGGAGGAGGCCGGGCAGGTCGAGACGGACGGCCAGGTCCTTCTTCGCCTGCCTGACCATCGTTTCGTACGGCACTGCCTCGGCTAGGGTCTCCTCCCGGCCTTGCCGCCACCAGGACAGGCCGTGGTTGCCGATGTAGACCACTTCCTCCAGCCCCACCAGACGGCGGGCAACCCCGGGCTCACGCCCGCTTATCGCCGCTACCACCTCCACCCGCCGGCTTATCTCCTGGAGATAGCGACGGCAGAGGGGGGTAACTACCGCTGTGTCAGGCGCATCGACTATGGGGCTGAGGGTCCCGTCGATGTCCGTCGCCAGACCGAGTGGGCGGCGGTCGAGGACGGGCTTCAGGGGGCCGATGTCGTCGAGGCGAACGGCCATCACGGCTAGAAGGATAGCACACCCACGCTGCGCTCTGCCTGTCTGCGGCGTCGAATAGTGCTTGCCTGGCTGCCGGGCAGTCCTATCGGGCAGGCTTGGTGACATAATGGCTGAGGGCGTATCGGCCTACTAGGGGTGGGAAAGTCGCGCTGGCTGGTGACGAGTGGCATGAGCCGGGGAGCGGAAGTCGAGGGGTGCGCCAGTTGACCTGAGGGCGGGATGGTGCTACGTTTGCTGCGGGAATTGGTTGCTAAGAGTTCAATGCCGTTCTTCGTGCTGCAATCAGGTGCGAACGGAACAAAACGGGCGTTAGGTGATGGCGCAGTGGTGGCGCCATCACTGTTTTTTTGGAGAGGTTGCTGATGCGTTTCCCGCTGATCCCCAGAAACTATCGCTTCTACGATCTCTTTGAGCAGAGTGCGCACAATCTGGTGGTCGCCGCTGAAGCAATGGTGGACCTGATGCAGCACTTCGAGAACGTGAACACGAAGACGGCCCACATAAAGGAACTGGAGCACGTGGGCGACAGCATAATCCACGAGATCGTGGAGCAGCTTCACAAGACGTTCGTGACGCCCCTCGATCGCGAGGACATAACCGCCCTGGCCCAAAACATGGACGATGTGATGGACTACATGGAGGGGGCCACCACCGCCATCTGCACCTACGGCATCCGCAAACCCAGGGCGGCCGCGTGCAGTGTGGCCGACCTCGTCCGCCTACAGACCGTCCAAGTGGAGAAGGCTGTTCCCAAGCTGCGACACCGGTCGCAGCTTGGGAGCGTGCTCGAGCACTGCGTGGAGATCCATCGCCTGGAGAATGAGGCCGACATCGTCTTCCTGGATGCGATGGCTAAGCTCTTCCAGGAAGAACCCAACCCAGTGGAGATCATCAAGTGGCGGGACATCTACGACCAGTTGGAGATGGCTACCGATAGCTGCGAACATGTTGCCAACGTTCTTGAGGGAATCGTCCTGAAGCATGCTTAGGCCCCGCGACGTTTATGGAGCCGACACGAGAGGAAGCCTGCCGCTTCCTCTCTTCTTATTCGGTTCGCTCCAGAGGCGCGCATGACCGATACCTTCGCTTTTCTCGTCATCACCTTCATCATAATTCTGGGCTTCGAGGCCGTAAACGGCTGGACCGACGCACCCAACGCTATCGCTACTGTGGTGTCGACACGGGTGATGGCCCCCGCGGCCGCCGTGGCGATGGCCGCCTTCTTCAATCTGCTGGGGGCGCTCTCGGGCACAGCGGTGGCCACCACCGTAGGGAAAGAGATCATCGACCTGGACGTGGTGCCCCTGGAGGTGCTGGCAGCGGGAGCACTGTCGGTCATCATCTGGAGCACCTTTGCCTGGTACTTTGGCTTGCCCACGAGCGAGAGCCATGGCATTGTATCCGGCCTGGCCGGCGCTGCCGTGGCGGTGGCAGGCACCGACGTCCTCCTTATGGGCGGGTGGCTAAAGGTCTTGGCAGGGGTGGGTCTAGCAGTGACGGTGGGTTTTGGCGGTGGTCTGGTGGTAATGAACCTACTCTTGTGGGTCATTCGTAAGCTGAGCCCTTCGGCCGTCAGACGCATCTTCAGCCCCTTGCAGATAGCCTCGGCGGCCTTTATGGCCTGGGCGCACGGCACCGCCGACGGCCAGAAGTCCATAGGCGTGCTGGCCGCCGCCATCCTCATCTACGAGGGCAAACCCGCTGACGAGTTCGCGGTGCCCCTGTGGATCATCCTTCTGGCAGCCACGGTGATGGCTGTGAGCACAGCCCTGGGTGGCTGGCGGATCATCCGCACTCTGGGCATGCGCCTCACTCACCTGGAGCCCGTGCACGGATTCGCCGCGGAGGCGACGGCGGCGAGCACCCTGGGCGTCGCTTCCCACTTTGGCTTGGGCATCCCGCTCAGCACTACCCACACCATCGGCTCGGCTATCATGGGCGTGGGCGCCAGCAAGAGGCTCTCGGCGGTGCGCTGGGGCGTCGGCTACAACATCGTCGGCGCCTGGATCCTCACCTTCCCCATCTGCTTCGTCCTGGGCTGGCTGATTGCCTCGATCGTCCACCTGGCTGCCTAGGTTGCTTCAGCCAGCTTTCGCTACATGAGGCCGCGTGCCAGGGCATTCTTGCAGGTGGAGCCGGTTGTGTAACATCATGGTCTTGGTGGCATGACGCGTTGTATTATTCACGCCGATCTCGATGCCTTCTTTGCCTCGGTGGAGCAACTCGATAACCCTGACCTGCGCGACCGGCCGGTAGTGGTGGGCGGTGCTCCCGAGGCGCGTGGGGTGGTCGCGGCCGCCTCCTACGAGGCGCGCGCCTATGGCGTCCATTCTGCCATGCCCATGCGCACCGCCCTGAGCCTCTGCCCGGAAGCGGTGCGGGTCTCTCCCCGCTTCCAGCGCTACGCCGAGATATCGAAACGGGTGATGGACATCTTCCGCCAGGTGACACCCCTGGTGGAACAGATCTCGCTGGACGAGGCATTCCTGGACGTCAGTGAGCGCGTGGGCGAGGGCTGGTCTGCTGAAGAGGCGGCCAGCACGGTGAAGGAACGGGTGCGCCGGGAGGTCGGGCTTACGGTCTCGGTGGGCGTGGCTTCGTCCAAGTCGGTGGCGAAGATCGCATCGGGGCTCAACAAGCCCGATGGCCTCACGGTGGTGCCGCCGGGGAGTGAGCGGCAGTTCCTGGCTCCCCTGCCTGTCCAGAGCCTCTGGGGCGTTGGGCCCAAGACCGCCGAGCGCCTGGCCGGCGATTCCATCACGACAATAGGGGAACTGGCGGGGCAGTCCGAGGAGTGGGCAAGCAGCCGCTTCGGTGCCCGCGGTCTCTATTTCCTGAGCCTGGCCAGGGGCATCGATGATAGCCCGGTCATGGTCGAGCATGAAAGGAAGTCGGTTAGCACGGAGACAACCTTCCCCAGGGACGTGGACGACCCGAAGGCGCTGGAGGCTAGTCTGCGCGAGCTGGCCGAGAATACGGCCCGCCGCCTGCGAGGCAGCGGCCTGAGGGGGAGGACGATAAAGCTCAAGCTTCGGCTGGCCGATTTCACCACATTCACCCGCCAGACCACCATAGTCCGCCCCACCGATGCAGCGGAGGTTATCCTGGCAGAGGCTTCGCGGCTACTGGCCAGGGAGCTGCACGCTGGCCGTCGCTTTCGCCTCCTGGGGGTGGGTGTATCCAGCTTGCGCGAGGGGGAGGCGGAGAGCCAGCCCTCCCTGTTCCGGCTGAGCTAGACCTTCGGTTCCGTACGAGTGGCAATGTGCCACTTCAGACGACGAGGAGTCTTAGTGATGGGGGATGCAGCAGGTGAAGCGAAGCACCTCGGGACCGGTGTTGGTGAAGCAGTGCTGTTCATCGCCGGGCACGTAGACCGCGTCGCCGGGGGTCAGTTCCCACTCGCTCTCAGCGCCACGCAGCTTGCCCCGTCCCGCAAGTATGAACACCTCGTGCTCCCACGCGTGGGAATGGAAGGGCGTCGAGGCGCCCGGCTGCACTTCAAACACCCGCATGGCGAAGTGGGGGGCGCCATCCTCGGCGGAGATAACCAGGTGGAGGGCTACCCCCGGGAGCTCCGTGTCCGGCGTGACGTCTCGGTAGTTGCAGACCTTCATCTTCGAGGCGACTCCTTTCATAGCGGCTGGTCGTGCTATCGATCCTAGCGATGTGTCGTCGGGTGTCAAGAGGGGGTCAAGGAGTGGCCATATATAAGGTGGCGTGTATAATGGGGCGGACCAGGCACTGTAATCAAGTGACATAGGGGGAATACCATTGCTTGACCACGTAGACGTAGGACCGAGGCCGCTGAGGCAGTACCAGTCCGTTGTTGGCGAGGAGACCGTCGAGGAGATAAGAGCGCTAGCGGCTCCTCTTAGAGGGGCGCGCATAGCTCAGATCAACGCCACAACCTACGGTGGCGGCGTCTCCGAGCTGCTGAGGTCCATCGTGCCTCTCTACCGCGGCCTGGGCATCCAGTGCGACTGGAAGCTTATCTCGGCAGAGCCGCAGTTCTTCACTGTCACCAAGGGCCTGCACAATGCCTTACAGGGTGCACCCTACGAGCTAACGCGGGCTGCTCGCGACACGTACCTCAAGGAAAGCACCTTCAATGCCCGGCAGTTGGAGGAGGAGTACGACTTCATCATCATCCATGATCCTCAGCCGGCGGCCATCCGCTACTTCCACGGGCGGGCTGGGGCGAGGTGGATCTGGCGCTGCCACATCGATACGTCCGAACCCAATGAGGCCGTCCTGGAGTTCCTGCTGCCATTCCTGGCTGAATATGATGCGCTGGTATTCACCATGGACCGCTTTGTGCCACCGCAGCTGAATCATCAGCGGCTGGCCACGATTATCCCAGCCATCGATCCGCTGAGCCCCAAGAACATGACACTCGCTGAAAGCCTTGGTGACGAGATCCGCGCCTGGCGCGGCATCGACCCTGACCGACCCCTGCTGACTCAGGTGTCGCGGTTCGACCCCTGGAAGGACCCCATGGGAGTCGTTGAGGTCTACCGACTAGTGCGGAAGGAGATACCGGGACTCCAGTTGGCCTTGCTAAGTACGATAGCTCACGATGACCCCGAGGTATGGGATGTGTACAAGGTACTTGTGGATGAGGTTAGGGGTGACGATGACATCCACCTGCTCACTAACCTCATCGGCGTTGGCGACGTGGAGGTGAATGCCTTCCAACGTTGCTCCAGTGTGGTGATTCAGAAGTCTATCCGAGAGGGCTTTGGCCTAGTGGTATCGGAGACGCTGTGGAAGGGGACGCCGGTGGTAGCGAATCGCCGCGGCGGCATCCCCCTCCAGATGGAGGATGGCGTAGGAGGCTTCCTGGTGGAGAATACTGAAGAGTGCGCCGAGCGAACCCTGCACCTGCTGACCCACCGGGATGAGGCCAGGGCCCTGGGCCTGTCTGGCCGGGAGAGCGTGCGGCGCCACTTCCTCATCACGCGGCTGCTTGCCGACGAACTGCGTGTGCTGTTGAGCGTGGCACCGCGAGCGACGTAAGAGCCGACGCCAGGACTCTCGCGAGCAACCGCGTCTTGGCTACAGCGTGAAGCGCTGCCGGCGCGGCTATCCTCCGTCCGGCAGCACCCGGAGCTCGGCCCCGTACGATGGGTCCGGCCCCAGTTCGGCGGCGGTCTGAGCGACGGCGTCTCCCACAGGCAACCCCTCGACGAGAAGCTTCTCCAGCAGGCGCAGGGTCGCGGCGTCCGTGTGGCTGGCGGAGACGCGCCGGGTCCAGCTCACGAAGGCGCTGGCCCCCTTGTCCAGGAAGGCCTGGGCGGTTCTTTGAGAGCGTAGCCCGTCGCAGCCCATCATCACGATCAGTGTCTTGTCGAAGCTGTCCTGCATGCTGTGGGTGATGAACTCGGGCCCTATTCCGAACAACGGTGGAGCGCCTTCATAGTAGGTCGCCTTGCCGAGATGTCCTGTGGGCTCGTCGGGGTACTTGTCCCGGCGGTAGGGCTCGCCGGTGAACAGGCTAACGTACTCCCTCTT
>JAIVWR010000006.1:0-18072 GCA_048636435.1 Acidobacteriota bacterium
TGCTCTCTTGCCCCTGCTTCAAAGCAGCCAGACCATCATCACCGGCCACGACATTCGCCAGTTGGAGCGCCAGCGCAACGACTGGGAAGCGCGCAGCCATGAACTCGAGGCGGAGATCGCCTCCCTGGTGGCCCTGGACCGCATCGAGAAGGAGGCCCGCGAGCGTCTGCACATGGAAGCACCCGAGCGCACGGTGTACCTCACCGTCGATGTCGCCAGCCCAGTGAGCCAGCCCGTCCCTGACCGCTTCCTGCCTCCTGCGAAGCAGGAGAGCGTCAAAGAGAACCAGTCTTGGTGGCAGTCCCTCCTGGACCTGCTGCCCTTTCCCTAGCATGGCTCTAAATGATCGAGCGCAGTCAAAGACAGCGGAAGCACACCGAACAAACGGAAAGAACAACTCGACATCTGATGTTCTGCAGCCCGGCGGACGGTAAGTAGTGGCAAGACAAGGCAACGGCATCTCCAGGCGCCTGGGGGTAGTGGTAGTCCTTCTCCTCATAGCCACCCTCGGCCTGGTGGGTCGCCTGGCTCACCTCCAGATAGTGAATCACCAGGAGTACCAGGAACAGGCCCAGGATGAACACCAGGGCAGCCTCGTCTTGAACCCCCGCCGCGGCGCCATCCTCGACCGCAACGGCTACCCCCTGGCCGCCAGCGTCGACGCCTACGACGTGATGGTGGACAGCCAGGTGTGGGACGACCCTGCCCAGGCCCGACAGCGGGCTGAGGCTCTAGCCGACGTCGTGGACCGGCCGCCGCAGCATATTCTCACAGACCTGAGCACGTCCATAACCCGCGAGGTCATCGTTGGCCGCGGGCTGGACTATCAGGGCAGCCTGCGCGTCGAAGACCTGCGCCTGCCGGGCGTCAGGCTCGTGCGCACCAGTCGCCGTGTCTACCCAGAAGGGAATCTGGCGGCGCCACTGATCGGTTTCATTGGCCGGGACAATGTCGGCCTCACCGGCCTGGAGGCTGACTACGATCGTGACTTAAGTGGCGCCGCCGGTTCCCTATCCTACGAGCGCGATGGCCTGGGCAACAAGATCGCTCTGGGCTACAGCGAGCGAGTACCGCCCGAGCCAGGGGCCGATATCATTCTCACCATCGACCGCTACATGCAGCGTCTGGCCGAGCGCGAACTGGACGCCACCATCGAGAAGCACGAGGCCAGCGGCGGCACCATCATCATCATGGACCCCCGCACAGGGGCCATCCTGGCCATGGCTAGCCGTCCCTCCTTCGACCTGACCAACCTCGACCTCAGCGATGAGAGCCAAATGGATCTCTACCGCAATCGGGCCATCACCGACCTGTATGAGCCGGGCTCCGTCTTCAAGACGGTAACCATGGCTGCTGCCCTCGACGCCGGCGTGGTGTCGCCCGAGAGCGTCTACGTCGACGAAGGCGTAGCCCGCATCTCCGGCTGGACCATCGTCAATTGGGACTTCGGCGCTCATGGCACCCAGACCGCCACCCAGATCCTGGTCAAGAGCCTGAACACCGGCGCCGTCTGGCTGAGCGAGCTCCTGACGCCCGACCGCTTCTACGACTACGTCTACCGCTTTGGCTTCGGCCAGCCCACCGGCGTCGGCCTATCGGGGGAGGCGGCCGGCCAGGTGCGCACCCCCGCCGAGGACGCCTGGTCGGAGGTGGACATGGCCACCAATTCCTTCGGCCAGGGGATCAACGTCACGCCCCTACAGATCGTCACTGCCATCTCGGCTATTGCCAATGACGGCAAGCTCGTCCGACCTTATGTCGTGCAGGAGGTCCGCAGCGGCGACGACCGCCAGGTGTTCCAGCCGGTGGAAGTGCGCCAGGTCGTCACCGCCGACGCGGCCAACACCCTTACCCACATGATGGACGCTGTGGTAGATGGCATCACGACCGTTTACTCCATCTCCGTACCAGGCTATCAGGTAGCGGGCAAGACAGGCACGGCATCCATCTCCGTCCCGGGCGGCTACAAAGAGGGAGCCTACATTGCATCGTTCGCTGGCTTCGTTCCCAGCGACGACCCCGTTCTCGCCATGCTGATAAAGATCGACGAGCCCAAGGATGTGCCCTGGGGCTCAGCCGTGTGCGCCCCCGTCTTTGCTCGCATGGCCCAGTCGATCCTGAACTATCTGAAAGTTCCACCGGCACCGGAGGCTCTAGTGCAAGAGAGCCCTTAGGGATAAAATCGGGCCATGCCGACCACTCAAGACATAACGGGTGCTCTCGACCCCCTGCTTGTCGCCGTGAGCAGAGCCATCGAGAGGCAATCGTTTGGCGGCGTGGCCATCGACTCGCGTCAGGTCCAGCCCGGCGACCTCTTCATAGCCCTGCCAGGCGAGCACCGCCACGGCCAGGAGTTCATCGCCGACGCCGTCAGCCGCGGCGCCACAGGAGTGATCGCCCAGCGCCAGCCGCCCGACCTGCCCCAGGAGGTCTCCCTCTTCCAGGTTGACGACACCCTTGCCGCTCTCCAGCGCCTGGCCACCTACTGGCGAGGCAAGCACAAGGTGAAGGTGGTGGGCATCACCGGCAGCGTCGGCAAGACCACCTGCAAGGAGCTGACGGCCGCCATCTTGAGCTCCGGCTATCGGGTGCTGAAGAGCGAGGCCAATCTGAACACGGAGATTGGCCTGCCCCTGACCCTTCTTCAGCTCGGGCCGGAGCACGAGCGGGTTGTGCTGGAGATGGGCATGTACGGCCTCGGCGAGATTCGCCTCCTCTGCCAGATAGCCCGCCCCCAGATGGGCGTGGTCACCAACGTCGGCCCCATTCACCTGGAGCGCCTGGGCACCCTCGAGGCCATCGCCGACGCCAAGGCGGAGCTGGTGGAGAGCCTCCCGCCCGACGGCTGGGCCATCCTCAACGGGGACGACCCCCAGGTGGCGCCCATGGCCAAGCGCACCAGCGCCCACGTTGCCCTCTTCGGCGAATCGCCGCAGTGCTCCGTGCGAGGCACCGTTCTGTCCACCAGCGGCCTGGAGGGCATCTCCTTCCGCCTGACCTGCGACGATGAGTCCGCAGACGTCTCAGCGCCCTTGCCGGGCCGTCACAACCTCTACAACGCCCTGGCGGCCGCCGCCGTGGGCCTGGCCGACGGGCTGTCCTTACAGGAGGTAGCCGCGGCCCTGGCCGCGGCCGATGTCCCTCTGCGCCTGCGAGCCCTCAGCGGCCCTCAGGGCAGCACCATCCTGGACGATACCTACAACGCCAGCCCCACCTCCATGCTGGCCGCCCTCGACCTCCTGGCCGAGCTTCCCGGCCGCCGCCTGGCCCTTCTGGGCGACATGCTGGAGCTGGGCAGCTTCGAGGAGGAGGGGCACCGACTGGTGGGCGAGCGGGCAGCCCGAACCACCAATATCCTCTACACCCTGGGCGAGCGAGGGCGGATCATCGGCGAGGCCGCCCAGGCGGCCGGCCACCCGGAGGTGCGCTTCCTGCCCTCCAAGAAGAAAGCAGCAGCAGCCATCCGCAAGACATTGAGCGAGGGCGACCACCTCCTGGTCAAGGCCTCGCGGGTCATGGCTCTGGAGACGGTAATCGAGGAACTGACGGGCTGACATGGTTCGAGCCCTAATGCTGGGAGCGATGGCTTTTGTGGTATCGGTGGTTGTCGGGCAGCCGCTGGTCGAGTTCCTGCGCCGGCGAGGGCTGGGCAAGGAGATCAGCTCCGACGGCCCGCCCTCCCACTCAACCAAAGCGGGCACGCCCACCATGGGTGGAGTGCTCATCTTCGCCATAGCCCTCCCCATCACCCTGGCCGCCAACATCGTCGACCGCCTGTCCATCCTCCTGCCCCTGGGGACCATCGTCGCCGCCGGTCTCCTGGGCATGGTCGACGACCTGCGCACCATAGTCGGCAGGACCCGAACGGGCCTCAACAAGCGCCTCAAGGTCTCCCTCCTCGCCGTCCTAGGCCTGACAGCCACCCTCGTCCTCTACTTCGCCCTGGACGTGCAGAACGTGAAGATCCCCTGGGCTGGCGAGTTCGAGCTCGGCCCCGGATACATACCGCTGGCGGTGCTCATCATCGTCTTCACCACCACCGCCGTGGCCATCACCGACGGCCTGGACGGCCTGGCTGGCGGCACCACCGCCCTGGCCTTCCTGGCCTACGGCGTCATCGCTCTGCTCCAGGAGCAGACCTACCTGGCCACCTTCTGCTTCACCGTCGTCGGAGCAACCGCCGGCTTTCTGTGGTACAACAGCTACCCTGCCCAGGTCTTCATGGGCGATACGGGTGCCCTCGCCCTGGGCTCCTCCCTGGCCGTGGTCGCCCTGATGACCGGCCACTGGCTGCTCCTGCCCATCATCGGCATCGTCTTCGTCCTCGAGGGACTATCTGACATCATTCAGATCGGCTTCTTCCGCCTCACCGGGGGCAAACGCATCTTCAAGATGAGCCCCCTGCATCACCACTTCGAGCTGCTGGGCTGGTCCGAGCCCCAGGTGGTGATGCGATTCTGGCTTCTGGGAATCGTGGGCTCCCTTCTGGGGGTGAGCCTGGCGTCGCAGGTGTAGACAGGACTATGGCAGGCCAGCACGACTTCAAAGGCAAGCAGGTGACGGTGGTCGGCCTGGGCATCGAAGGGGTGGACCTCGTGCGCTTCCTCCATGCCCACGGTGCCCGCATCACCGTCAGCGACGCCAAGCCCGCCGAGAAGCTTCGGCCCCGGCTGGAGCAGATCGCCGACATTCCCGCCCGCCTGTCGCTCGGCGCCAACGACCCCCAGGACCTGCTGGCCGCCGACGCCGTCTTCCTCTCCCAGGGCGTGCCCCTGGATCTGCCGGGACTCGCGGATGCGCATCAACGGGGCATACCCATCAGCTCGATGTTCAAGCTCTTCCTGGAACTCTGCCCCGGGCCGGTAGCCGGCATCACCGGCAGCAGCGGCAAGTCGACTACCACCGCCCTGGTGGGGGAGATGTTCCGCTGCGACGGCCGGCCTCACTTCGCGGGCGGCAACATCGGCGTCGCCCTGCTGTCGCATCTGGCCACCCTGACGCCGGACACCTGGGTTGTCCTGGAGGTAAGCCACACTCAGCTTCAGCTTCTGCCTGAGCGCAGCCCCAACGTGGCCTGCCTCCTGAACATCACGCCCAACCACCTGGACCGCTTCTCCTGGGACGAGTACCGGCACCTGAAGGCCGACATCCTGCGCTACCAGAAGAGCGACGATTACGCCGTCCTTGGCTACGACGACACCGAGGCGCGCGCCCTGGCCGAGCGCGCCCCAGGCGAGGTGCTCTACTTCAGCCTGGCTCCCGACATCCCCGGCGACGGCGCCTTCCTCCGCGACGGCTGGGTCGTCTTTGGACGGCGCGGCCGCGAGGAGAGACTATTCCCCATCGAGAGCCTGCGCCTGCCGGGCCGCCACAACTGGGCCAACGCCGTGGCGGCCGCCGCGGTGGCTAGCGTCTGCGGCCTGCGCCCACAAGCCATCGCCCGAGCAGCGGCCGAGTTCGAGGGGCTGCCCCATCGCCTGGAATTCGTCCACCAGCTCGGCGGCGTCGCCTACTACAACGACAGTATCGCCACCACCCCCGAACGCGCCCTGGCCGCCCTGCGCTCCTTCAGCCAGCCGCTGCTCCTCCTTCTGGGCGGACGCGAGAAGCACCTGCCCCTGGAGGAACTGGCCGAGGAGGCCTGCCGACGCTGTCGCGCGGTCATCTTCTTCGGCGAGTCGGGCCCCCTCCTGGAGGAGGCCGTGCAGCGAGCCGCTGCCCGACAGTCGGCCGACGACCGACCCAAACTGACGCGCGTGACGACCCTGGCCGAGGCCGTGGAAGCCGCTCGCGCCCTGGCCCAGCCAGGGGACGCTGTCATCATGTCGCCTGCCTGCACCAGCTACGACGCCTATCACAACTTTGAGGAGCGGGGAGCCGATTTCCGCCGACTGATCCTGCACCTAGCCCAGGAGGTGGAGCCATCGCCACGGTAGAGACGGGTCGCCTGCGGCCAGGCCCGCCCGACTACATCCTCATCCTGGCCACCGCTGCCCTGCTGGTGGTCGGCCTGCTGGTGGTGTACAGCGCCAGCTTCGCCGTCGGCCACCTGGAGTACGGCGACACCAACTACTTCATCGCGCGCCAGGCGGTCTTCGCCCTGGTCGGGCTGGTGCTGTTGTGGATGTTCATGCGGATCGATTACCACCTTCTGCGGCCCCTCAGCATAGTCATGATGGCAATCGCTCTGGCGGGCCTCCTGGCCGTCCTGATGCCGGGCATCGGCGTGGAGCAGAACGGGGCCAAACGCTGGCTTGCTCTGGGGCCGTTGCCGCCTCTTCAGCCATCGGAGTTCGCCAAGCTGGCCATCATCGTCTACATCTCGGCCTGGCTGGCCAGCCGCAGCCACGGCGACGATATCAAGCACTTTTGGGCCAGCTTCCTGCCCTTCGTCCTGATGGTCGGCCTGGTGGCCAGCCTGGTCGTCGTCGAGCCCGACATGGGCACGACCATCATCATCGTGCTCACCACCTGCACCCTCTTCTTCGTGGCGGGAGCATCGTACAGGCACCTGTTATTGCTCATCGTAGGAGCTGGTCTCATCAGCTGGGGCATCATTTTCCTGGCCAGCTATCGAGTGGAGCGGATTTTCTCCTTCATCGCCCCTGGAGCAGACCCGGAGGGCTCCGGCTTCCACATCCGCCAGTTGCTCATCGCCCTGGGCAGTGGCGGGCCGACCGGCCTGGGTTGGGGGGTCAGCCGTCAGAAGTTCTTCTACGTGCCCGGCTCCCACACCGACGGCTCCTTTGCCATCATCGGAGAAGAGCTGGGCTTCATCGGTGCCGTCGCCGTCATCGCCCTGTTCGCCTTCCTCGTCTATCGAGGCGTACGCACAGCCCTCAACGCCCCCGATCCTTTCGGGGCCTACCTGGCGGTAGGTATCGTAGGCTGGATCGCCTATCAGACGCTGATAAACATTGGCGGCATCACCCGCTCCATACCTCTCACGGGCGTACCCCTGCCCTTTATCAGCTACGGCGGCTCATCTCTGATGGCCATCCTGGCCGGAGTGGGCGTCCTTCTGAGTGTGTCCCGCTACGGTCGCAATAAGGGATACCTGGAGCGGGACCCGCCCCGAAGCCGCATCCAGTTCAGCAGGAAAAGGACATGAAGGTCATCTTCAGCGGCGGCGGCACTGGCGGCCACGTCTATCCCGCCCTGGCCGTAGCGACAGCCCTTGCCCAAGAGCTGGGCGACAGCGATGCCCTGGACGCCCTCTACCTCGGCACGACCAGCGGCATCGAGAAAGAGCTGGTCGACAGGGCAGGCCTGCCCTTCCGCGCCGTGCCTGCTGGCGCTATTCGCGGCCGCTCGCCCTGGGGCCTGGCCGCCAGCGTCGTCAAGCTGGCCCGAGGGGTCGCCCAGGCCCGGCGCGCCATCGCTCAGTTCCAGCCGCAGGCCATCCTCACCACCGGCGGCTACGCCAGCGTGCCCACGGCCCTGGCCGCACGCGCTTCCCCCCACCCTCCCCTCATCGCCTACTTGCCCGATGTCCGCCCCGGCTGGGCGTTCCGCCTCATGGCCCGCCTATCCCGACGCGTCGCCGTCACCACCGACCGCTCCCTTCCCTACCTGCCCGCTGCCAAGACCGTCGTCACCGGCTACCCCGTCCGCCCAGCCTTCTGGCAGGCTGCCAAGACAGAGGCTCGCCGCCGCCTCGCCATCGACCCCCAAGAGCGCCTCCTCCTCATCACCGGCGCCACTCACGGCGCTCGCAGCCTCAACCGCATGGTCGCCGACTACCTCCCCCAGTTGTTGGAATTATGTCAAATCATCCACCTGAGCGGTCACCGCGATGAGCCGCGCCTGGACCGCCGGCGCCGCGACCTGCCCGATCGCCTACGTCCCCGCTATCATCTGTACGGCTACATGCACGAGGACCTGCCCTGGGCCATGGCCGCCGCCGATCTCGCGCTCATGCGCGCCGGCGCCTCGGTGATGGGCGAACTGCCGGCCGTTGGTCTGCCCGCCATCCTGGTGCCCTACCCCCACGCCGGCGGTCACCAAGTCTTCAACGCTCGCTTCCTGGCGGACGCTGGCGCGGCCATAGTCGTAGAGGACAACAAGCTGAACGGTCTCCTGCCTCTGGTGGGCGAGCTCCTGGCCGATGAGGCGCGACGGGCCGCCATGACCGAGGCCCTTCGCCGCCTGGCCCGCCCCGACGCTGCCACGAACATCGCCCGCCTGCTCCTGGAGGTGGCCAAGTGACGGCGAAGGGCATCCCCCGCCGCGTCCACCTGGTGGGCATCGGCGGCATCCACATGTCGGCCATCGCCCACGTCCTCCTCGCCTGGGGCCACCAGGTTTCGGGCTCCGATCTCAAGCTGTCGCCCCTTACCGAGCGCCTGCAGGACCAGGGGGCCACCATCCGCGAGGGCCACGCTGCCACCCATCTGGGCGACGCCGAGCTGGTGGTCTACACAGCGGCCGCCCGCCCGGACAACCCCGAGCTCACGGAGGCCAAGCGCCGCGGCCTGCCCCTTCTCCAGCGAGCGGAGATGATCGCTCGTCTGCTGGAGGGACGCCAGGCCATCGCCGTGGCGGGCAGTCACGGCAAGACCACCACCACCGCCCTCATTGCCCTCATGCTGCAAGAAGCCGGCTGCGACCCCACCTTCCTGGTCGGCGGCGAGATGATCGACCTGGGTACCAACGCTCGCGCCGGCCGAGGCGAGCACATCGTAGTGGAGGCCGACGAGTTCGCCGGCGCCTTCCTTCACTATCGGCCCCAGGTGGCCGTGGTCACCAACATCGAGCCCGACCACCTGGATTTCTACGGCAGCTTCCAGCGCCTGACCGATGCCTTCCGCCAGTTCATGTCGCAGGTAGCGGCCGACGGCTTCCTCATCGCCTGCTCCGACGACCCCACAGTCCGCAACATCCTGGCCCATCCGGAGGCCGAGCCGCCTATCCAGGCCAGCATCATCCGCTACGGCCTGAAGAAAAATGCAGAATTTTTCCCCGAAAATCTTTCGCGAAAGGGTATATGCGGGTATGCTTTTCTGTTAAAATACGGCGAAGAGTCCTACACGGCGTTTGAGACCAATTTGGCAGGGGGCCATCAAGTGAACAATGCCCTAGCTGCCATCGTTGTGGCCCGCGTTCTCGGCCTGCCCAAGCCGGCCGTGCGAGCGGCTCTCGCCCGCTTCCGAGGCGTCCAGCGCCGCTTCCAACTCGTCGGCCAAGCGGCCGACATCACCATCATGGACGACTATGCCCATCATCCTACTGAGATCAGCGCCACCGTCGCCGCCGCCCGAGAGCGCTTCCCCGGCCGCCGCCTGGTCTGCCTGTTCCAGCCGCACACCTACAGCCGCACCCGCTATCTGCTGGACGGCTTCCGCACCTGTTTTCAGGGGGTGGACCAGCTTCTCATCGCCGAAACCTACGCAGCCCGCGAGGAGCCCTCGGCGGGCATGAACGCCCAGGAGCTTGTCGAGGCCATTGACAGCCCGCCTGCCAGTTACGCCGGCGGCCTGGAAGAGGCGCCATCAAAGGTGGTGGAGGCGCTACAGCCGGGCGATGTCTTCTTCACCATCGGTGCTGGTGACATCGATCAAGTGGGGCCGCAGGTTCTGGAGGCACTGAGAAAGGGACCATGGACAGCCAGTTCCTAGCCGAACTGCGCCAGGCAGCAACAGTCCGCCTGGACGAGCCAATGTCTGATCACACCACCTTCGGCATTGGCGGGCCGGCCGACGCCTATGCCATCGCCGAATCGGAAGAGCAACTCAAGGCGCTGGCAGACACGGCCCACCGCCACGCTGTGCCCTTCTTCATCCTCGGCGCAGGCAGCAACATCCTCGTGGGCGATGGTGGCATCCGCGGCCTGGTCATCGAGAATCGCAGCGCCCGCGTCGACCAGCCCATCCGCCAGGGCAACGGCAGCCTGCTCGTGCGGGCCCAGTCCGGGACCAGTATCGCTGGCCTGGCGCGGCGGCTCTCCCAGGCTGGCCAAGCCGGCCTGGAGTGGGCCTGCGGCATCCCCGGCAGCCTTGGCGGAGCGGTGATCTACAACGCAGGAGCCTATGGGGGCTGCCTGGCCGACTGCCTGCGCAGTGTGCGCGTCGCTAACAGTAGTACCGAAGTGGCAGAACTGGCGGCCAGCGAACTGGCCCTGGGCTATCGCGGCAGCGCCTTCACCCGCGGCGTGCTCCAGGGAAAGGTCGTCCTTTCCGTCGACCTCATTCTGCACGAGGGTGACCCCCAGGCCTTGACCGCACGACTGGCCGAGCTGGATGCCCGCCGTCAGGCGGCCCAGCCGCGAGAGCGCAACGCCGGCTCGGTGTTCAAGAATACACCCGAGCATCCCGCCTGGCGGCTCATCGATCAGGTGGGCCTGCGGGACCACCGCATCGGCGACGCCCAGATCTCGCCCAAACACACCAACTTCATCGTCAACTGTGGCCATGCCAGCGCCAGCGACGTCAAGGCACTGATGGCCTTAGCCCAGGGGAGGGTGGAAGAACGCTTCGGCCTTCGCCTGGAGCCAGAGGTAACGCTCGTGGGAGAGGGATTCGATGGCTAGGGAGAGGCCCCGGCTGGTAGGCATCCTCTTCGGCGGCCGCTCCGCCGAGCATGAGGTGTCCGTTATCTCCGCCCAGGGGGTGATGGCCGCCATCGACCAGGATCGCTTCCAGGCGGTGCCGATCGGCATCGCCAAGGACGGCACCTGGCTCACCCCCCGCGAGACACAGACCGCCCTGGCCGCCATCAGAGGCTTGCGCATGGCCGGTTTGTCTGCCGGCAGGCAGGGCCCGGAGGAGCACCCTGGCCGCGGCTTCACCGGCCGGTTCCTGACCGTCCTCCACAAGCTGGATGTGCTGTTTCCGCTGGTGCACGGCACCTACGGTGAGGACGGCTCCCTCCAGGGGCTCCTGGAGATGGTGGGCATTCCCTACGTGGGGGCCGGTGTGGCCGCCAGCGCCCTGGGCATGGACAAGGCCCTCCAGCAGATGGTCTTCCGCCAGGCGGGCCTTCCCGTGCCCCGCTCCGTCGTCGTCACCTGGCCTCAGTGGAAGAACGAAATGACCGCCGTGGTCAGCCAGATAGAGAGCGAGTTGGGCTATCCCTGCTTTGTCAAGCCCGCGAACGGCGGCAGCAGTATTGGCACCGTCAAGGCCCGCTCTCGAGACGGCCTGACCGACGGCTTGGCCGAGGCCCTCCACTACGACCGCAAAGCCCTGGTGGAGCAGGCCATCGAGGGCCGCCACATCGAGTGCAGCGTCCTGGGCAACGATGATCCCCAGGCCTCACCCCTGGGAGAGATAGTGTTCAGCCGTGACTTCTACGACTACGTGGCCAAGTACGAAGATCCCAGCACCCGCCTCATCATCCCCGCCGACCTGTCGCCGGAGGTGAGCGACCGGCTGCGGGCCATGGCCATCGCTGTGTTCAAGACCATCGATTGCGCCGGCATGGGGCGGGTCGACTTCTTCCTCACTCAGGACGGCCAGCCCTACGTCAACGAGATCAACACCATACCCGGCTTCACGCCCATGAGCATGTATCCCAAGCTGTGGGAGGCCGCCGGCCTGTCCTACAGCGACCTGATAACCCGCCTTATCGAGCTGGCCCTGGAGCGCCATCAGGAGAAGCAAGCGCGTGAGTAGAGACGACTGGCAGACCACATCGGGGCGTCCCCTGCGGGGCCACGTCCTCCTGAGAGAGGACGAGGAGCCCGGCGGCCCGCGCCTGTGGCGACGGCTGCTGGTGCTGCTGTTGGTGGCAGGCCTGATCGGCGGTGGCCTGGCCCTCTACTTCTCGTCCGTCCTTCGGGTGCAGGAGGTGCAGGTCACGGGAGCCCGGACCCTCGATGCTTATTCCCTGGCGGAGCTCGCCGACCTGAAGGGCGACAGCATGTTCACCGTCCCTCTGGACGACGCCCAGGAGCGGCTGGCCGCCCTGCCCATGGTCAAGTCGGTGACGGCCGAGCGCCACTGGCCCCACACCGTCCGCCTGGTCGTCGAGGAGAGGCAGCCCTGGGCCTACTGGTACACCCAGGAGGACGAGTACGTCGTGGACGCCGAGGGCGTCGTCCTGGAAGGCGCCATGCCCGCACCGGACGCGCCCATCATCTACCACCAGGACGGCTCGGCCCAGTTCCAACCGGGAGACATCATCGACGCCGATGCTGTGCAGTTGGCCCAACAGCTTTGGGATTCTCTGCCCGGCACCCTGGATATGAGTCTGGTGCGCCTTGAATACAATGGCCGCGAGGGTCTGTCCCTCATGACCGACGCCGGCTATCGCGTGATCGTGGGCGATAGCCACGGCCTGGAATACAAGCTCGCCGTGTGGCAAGCCCTCGAGCTCAAGCTCGGTCGCCAGCAGATGCAGGGACATGTACTCGACCTGAGGTTCGGCGATAGGCCCTCCCTTCGTTGAAAGGGGAGAGAAAAATGTATCGCAACGGCAACTTCGCCGCCATCGATGTGGGCAGCACCAAGGTGTGCACCCTGGTGGGCGAGCTGGCGGCCGAGGGCGAGATGCACATCGTGGGAGTGGGCATCTCTCCCACCGCCGGCATAAACAGAGGCATGGTCGACAACATCCAGCAGGCCACCGAGTCCATCCTCAACTCGGTGGAGAAGGCCGAGAGGTCCAGCGGCACCCGTATCGTCTCAGCCCAGGTCAGCATCAGCGGCACCCACATCAGCTCCGTAAGCAACCGCGCCGTCGTTGCCATCCCCGGCCGCAACCGACCCATCGGCCCGGAGGATGTAGCCCGCGTCCTGGAGGCGGCAGAGTCCGTGAGCATCCCCAGCGACCGTCAGATCCTGCACGTCATCCCCCGCTGCTTCGTGGTGGACAGTCAGGAGCGCGTCAGCGACCCCGTGGGCATGCACGGCCAGCGCCTGGACGTCGAGACACTCATCGTCACTGGTAGCGTGTCCGCCATCCAGAACCTCACCAAGTGCGTAGAGGGAGCGGGCGTTCAGGTGGAAGATCTCGTGCTCAGCTCCCTGGCCAGCGCCGAAGCCGTGCTCGAAGACGAAGAGAAGCGCCAGGGCGTGGTGCTGGCCGATGTCGGCGGTGGCACCACCGGCGTTTGCGTGTTTGCCGAAGGCACCCCCTTCCACACCGCCATCCTGCCGGTGGGCGGCTATCACCTCACCCACGATCTCGTGGCCGGCCTCAGGGCACCCTTCGACGCCGCAGAGGAGGCCAAGACCCTCTACGGCCACGCCATCCCCAGCACGATCGATTCCGAGGAAATGGTAGAGATAGACACCTTCGGTGCCGATAGGCGAAAGACCGTCTCCCGCCGTCGCCTCACCGAGATCCTCCAGGCCCGCGTAGAGGAGGTCCTGGAGATGATCTACATGGACGTGCGCCGCGCCGGCTACGACGAGATGCTCGCCGCCGGCCTCGTCCTCAGCGGCGGTTCGGCCAACCTGCCCGGCATGGACCTCCTGGCCGAACAGGTGCTGCGGATGCCGGCTCGCATCGGCGTACCGCGCGGTCTCTACGGCCTATCGGACATTCTCGCCAACCCGGCCTATGCCACCGGCGTCGGGCTCCTCCACTGGGCCCTGCGCGAGAAGCAGCCAAACGGCCACAGGCGTAGGCTGGGCGAGAGGGCGCACGCCTCCCCTTTGGGGTGGCTACGTGGCATTGGTCGCTGGTTCAGGTTCCTTTTGCCTCAATAGCGACCGCAACAGACGGATAGGGCAGCACAAAAGGGGAAAGGAGGCAAAGGTGGCGAACAGGGCAGACACTGATGGCCTGCCGCCCATCAAGGTGGTCGGCGTGGGTGGCGCCGGTTGTAACGCCGTAAACCGAATGATCGAGGCCGGCGTGAAGGGCGTCGAGTTCGTGGGCATCAACACCGATACCCAGGCCCTGATGCGCTGTGAGGCGGAGTCGCGCCTGCGCGTCGGCGATCGCCTAACCAAGGGCCTGGGCGTGGGCGGCGACGCCGACAAGGGCCAGCGAGCCGCCGAAGAGAGCCGGGATGAGATCCTCGAGTGCATACGCGGTTCCGAGATGGTGTTCATCACCGCCGGCATGGGCGGTGGCACCGGCACCGGCGCCGCTCCCATCGTGGCCGAGGTAGCCAAGGAGGCCGGTGCCCTGACCGTGGCCGTGGTCACCAAGCCCTTCTCCTTCGAGGGCTCGCGCCGCCGCCTCCAGGCTGAGAGCGGCATCGCCATGCTGCGTGACCGTGTCGACACTCTCATCGTCATCCCCAACGACCGCCTGCTCTCCATCTGCGACCAGAAGACCACCCTCAGCGAGTCGTTCCGGGTGGCCGACGATGTCCTCCGTCAGGGCATCCAGGGCATCTCCCAACTCATCACCACCCCCGGAGACATCAACCTGGACTTCGCCGACGTCCGGGGGATCATGAGCGAGGCCGGCCCCGCCCTCATGGCCATCGGCCGCGCCGCTGGCGAGAACCGAGCGGTGGAGGCCACCAAGTCAGCCATCAACAGCCCCCTGCTCGACATCAGCATCCACGGGGCCCGCGGCGTGCTGTTCAACTTTACCGCCGCCAAGAACCTCGGCCTGCACGAGCTGAACATGGCCGCCCAGGTTATCGCCGAGGTGGTGGACCCTGACGCCGAGATCATCTTCGGCACCGCCACCGACCCCGACATGGGCGATGAGGTTCAGATCACCCTCATCGCTGTCGGGTTCGCCACGCCGGAACTCTACGAGGAGCCTACGCGAGAGGACAGGTTGCGTCAGCTCAGAGGGGAGTCTCTGCAGCAAGACATAGTCGATACAGAACTACCGACTTTTTTGCGACGCCCGGCGGTCAGCCGCTAAGAGGCAACGGCTCGCCGGGCGACCGAAACTGATTATCTCGAGGGCTTCTACCACCTCCTTCTGGGCAGCGGGCTTGGCCGGGGCAAGACGGGCCCGCTGCCCCCTTTAACCCAACCACGCTTTAACCACAATATGTTGAGTCTAATCCCTTGACATCCCCAAGATGTTGTGGTATTCTAACCCTCGCCCCTCTAACGGGTGGTAGACAAATGAAGTGTCCCTACTGCGGCTTCGAAGACTCTAAGGTGACCGACTCGCGCGCCATGGAGGGCGGCATCCGCCGCCGTCGCGAGTGCCTCTCCTGCGGCCAGCGCTTCACCACCGCCGAGCGCGTCGAGCTCGGCGGCCTGATGGTGGTGAAGAAGGACGGCCGCCGCGAGGAGTTCTCGCGCGACAAGCTCCTGGTCGGCGTCCGCAAGGCCTGCGAGAAGCGCCCCATACCGCAGGGCGCCGTCGAGGCCCTCGTGGACGACGTGGAGACGCAGGTGCACGCCCAGGGCAAGGCCGAGGTGCCCACCACCTTCGTCGGCGAGCTGGTCATAGACCGCCTGCGCGACCTGGACGAGGTGGCCTACATCCGCTTCGCCAGCGTCTATCGCGCCTTCCGCGACGTGGACGACCTGAAGGAGGAGCTGGCCGTCCTGGAGCGAAACCGCTCCCAGCCGGCGGCCGCTACCGCCCAGCTACCGCTGCTGCCCGAAGAGGCCCTGGAGGGGCTTTCCGCCCGCCGACGGCGCGGACGAGCGCGGAGAACCCGCCTGCGAACGGGTAGGCCCGCCGCCGCCAGTGGTGACGGGCGAGCGCGCAAACCACGATAGGGTATCGACTTAACAACGAGGACAAGAGGGAGATCTGCCATGACCACCACGTCCGACCGCAGCCGAATCGAGAGGCACCGCAGGCCCGTCGCCCTTTCCCAGAACGCCCGCCTGGTGCTGGAGCGCCGCTACCTCACCAAGGACGACGCCGACAAGCCCATCGAGTCGCCCGAGGAGCTGTTTGGCCGCGTCGCCCACAGCGTCGCCCAGGCCGAACTCTCGTATAAGCCCCTGCGCGACCCCCTGGACGTGGCCCTCTGGGAGGAGCGCTTCTATGACCTCATGGCCTCCCTCGAGTTCCTCCCCAACTCCCCCACCCTGATGAACGCCGGCCGCGAGCTCCAGCAGCTCTCCGCCTGCTTCGTCCTGCCCGTGGCCGACTCCATCGGCGGCATCTTCGAGAGCATCAAGCACACCGCACTCATCCATAAGTCCGGCGGCGGCACCGGCTTCTCCTTCAGCCGCCTCCGCCCCGAGGGCGACCGCGTGCAGAGCACCATGGGCGTGGCTTCCGGCCCGGTCTCCTTCATGAGGGTCTTCGACTCCGCCACCGAGGCCATCAAGCAGGGCGGAACCCGCCGCGGCGCCAACATGGCCATCCTCTCCGTCACCCACCCCGACATCGAGACGTTCATCGAGATGAAGAAAGACATGGTCAGCCTCACCAACTTCAACATCTCCGTGGCCGTCACCGAGAAGTTCATGGAGGCGGTTGAGAATGACCGCGACTACGAGCTGATCACCCCCCGCACCGGCCAGGTGGTGGGCAAGCGCAGCGCCCGCCGCATCTTCCAGATGATGGTGGAGAACGCCTGGACCAACGGCGACCCCGGCATCGTCTTCATCGACCGCATCAACCGCGACAACCCTACGCCCAACCTGGGCATGATCGAGGCCACCAACCCCTGCGGCGAGCAGCCGCTCCTGCCCTACGAGTCCTGCAACCTCGGCTCGATCAACCTCTCCAAGTTCGTCAAGGAGGATGACTCCCGCAGGGCGGTCGACTGGGATCGCCTGGCCAAGACGGTGCCCCTCTGCGTCCGCTTCCTCGACAACGTCATCGACGTGAACCGCTACCCCATCCCCGAGATCGAGGAGGCCACCAGGCTCACCCGCAAGGTCGGCCTCGGCGTGATGGGCTTCCACGACCTCCTCCTCCAGCTTCGCACCCCCTACGACTCCGAGCAGGCCCTCAAGCTGGGCGAGCAGATCATGGCCTTCATCCAGGAGAAGGCCGACCAGGCCTCCGTCGCCCTGGGCGTCGAGCGAGGCGTCTTCAACGCCTGGGAGGGCAGCGTCTACGACCGCTCGTCCGACGACGGCGACGGCGCCCCCTACCACAACGCCTACCGCAACGCCTCTCGCACCACCGTCGCCCCCACGGGCACCCTCTCCATCATCTCCGACTGCTCGTCGGGCATCGAGCCCCTGTACGCCCTCGCCTTCCAGCGAACGCACTACCTCGACCCCAAGCGCCCCAGCACGGGCACCCGCCTGGTCGAGGTCAACCGCCACTTCACCCAGGTGGCCAAGGAAGAGGGCTTCTACTCCGACGACCTGATCGAGCACCTGGCCGCCGGCGGTCGCCTGGCCGACCGGGAGGAGGTTCCCGAGTGGGTGAAGAGGGTGTTCGTCACCGCCCACGACATCGTCCCCCAGTGGCACGTGCGCATGCAGGCCGCCTTCCAGCACTACACCAACAACGCCGTGTCCAAGACCATCAACTTCCCCTTCGACGCCACCCGCCAGGACGTGGCCGATGCCTACTGGCTCGCCTACCGCCAGGGCTGCAAGGGCATCACCGTCTACCGCGACGGCTGCCGCGAGATGCAGGTCCTCGCCCACACCACCCTCAACCTGAAGGGCCCGGAGCAGGAGCCCCAGGACGGCGAGCCGGCCGCCCCCGCCGAGAGGCGCCCCGGCCCCTACCGCGAGCGCCTCCCCGACGAGCGCCAGTCCATCACCCACAAGTTCGCCGTCGGCGAGCAGGAGGGCTATCTCACCGTCGGCCTCTACGACGACCGCCGCCCGGGCGAGATATTCGTCAAGATCGCCAAGGAGGGCTCGACAGTCTCCGGTCTGATGGACGCTATCGCCCTGCTCACGTCCTTGTCCATGCAGTACGGCGTCCCCCTGGAGGACCTGGCCCGCAAGCTCAGGAACACCCGCTTCGAGCCCTACGGCCGCACCAACAACCGCGACATCCCCTGGTCGACCTCGCTCGTGGACTACATCTTCCGCTGGCTGGAGCTGAAGTTCGTGCCGGGCGCGGTGCCCAACAGCCACAAGCCCGTGCTCAAGAAGGACGACAACGGCCTGCCCGTGGCGCCCGAGAGCTCCGGCCTGGGCTGCCCCGACTGCGGCGCCGTGCTGATCTACCAGGAGGGTTGCCTCGTGTGCCGCGCCTGCGGCTACACGAAGTGCGGATAGAGTGAGGGAGCCGTAGCTGCAGGGCTTCAGCCCTGCCCGGCGGGGAACC
>JAIVWR010000007.1:0-17810 GCA_048636435.1 Acidobacteriota bacterium
CTGTCCTGTCCAAGGTTCACCCCGTCAGGAGCCATTCCACGCAGGCTCAGGGGGGCATCAATGCCGCCCTGAGTGAGGACGATTCCTGGGAGAAGCACTCGTTCGATACCGCAAAGGGGAGCGACTACCTGGGGGACCAGGACTCCATCGAGATCTTTTGCAAAGAGGCGCCGGGGGACATCATCGAGCTGGAGCACATGGGCACCGTCTTCAGTCGCGTGGAGGACGGTCGCATCGCCCAGCGACCCTTCGGCGGCGCCGCATTTCCCCGTACCTGCTACATTGCCGACATCACCGGCCAGGTCCTGCTGCACGTTCTGTACGAGCAGCTACTGCAGGCAGGGGTGCGCGTCTATGAGGAATGGTTCGCCACCTCTCTCATTGTCGAAGATGGCGTCTGCCGCGGCGCGCTGGCCATGGAGATTCGCAGTGGCGAGTTGCAGGCCTTCGGCGCCAAGGTGGTGCTCATGGCCACCGGCGGGCTGGGCCGCGTCTACGAGCCTTCGACTAACAGTCTGATCAGTACGGGCGATGGCCAGGCTCTGGCTTATCGCGTGGGCGCTGCTCTCATGGATATGGAGTTCGTTCAGTTTCATCCTACCGCTTTGCGCAACGGCATTCTCGTCACGGAGGGGGCGCGGGGTGAGGGGGCCTATCTTCTGAACTCCAAGGGCGACCGGTTCATGGAGAAGTATGCTCCCAAGATGATGGAGCTGGCCTCGCGCGATGTTGTCTCGCGGGCTGAGCAGACAGAGATCGACGAAGGGCGGGGTGTCGACGGCTTCATCCTCCTGGACCTGCGCCACCTGGGCCGGGAGAAGATCTTGGATCGCCTGCCTCAGATCCATGAGCTGGCTATGGACATCGCCGGTGTGGACGCCATCGATGAACCCATACCGATTCGGCCAAGCATGCACTATGCCATGGGCGGCATCAAGACGGATGTCAACGGCGCCAGCCTCCTGCCCGGCCTCTACGCTGCCGGCGAATGTGCCTGCATTACCGTTCACGGGGCCAACCGTCTGGGCGGCAACTCGCTTCTGGAGACAGTGGTCTTTGGCCGTCGTGCCGGTGCCGCTGCTGCCGAGTATGCGGGCAGTGTGGCTGCGGCCAACGTCTCGGAAGCGATGGTGAGTCGCGAAGGGGATAGGATCAAGACGGTCCTCGAGCGATCCGATGGCGGCGATTCCGTCGCTCGCATCCGGATGGAGATGGGCCAGGCGATGAACCAGTATGTGGGCATGTTTCGCATCGAGGAGGGCCTGCAAACGGTCGTGGCCAAGCTGGCGGAGCTCAAGGAGCGCTACAAGCGAGTAGGGGTGCAGGACAGGAGTCGGGTGTTCAATACCAGTCTCCTGTTCCACTTGGAGCTGGGCAATATGCTAGATCTGGCCGAGGCTATGGCCCTGGCCGCTCTTCATCGCAAGGAGAGTCGCGGCGCCCAGTTTCGTCTCGATTTCCCCCAGCGTGATGACGAGGAATGGTTGAAGCACATCCTCGTCCGATACACTCCGGATGGGCCCAGCCTTGATTACTCTCCCGTCACCATCACCCGCTGGCAGCCAGAGAGGAGGGTCTACTAATGCAAGCCAAGCTGAGAGTCCACCGCTTCGATCCCGAATCGGGGGACGGCGTCCACTATCAGTCCTACGTCCTGGAGGTTCCCGACTACGCCACCGTTCTTGAAGTACTCCTCCAGATCCGCGAGGAGCTGGACGATAGCTTGGCTTTGCGCTGCTCCTGTAGCAGTGCCATCTGCGGCTCCTGCGCCATGCGTATCAACGGGCAGGCGCGGCTAGCCTGCAAGACCAAGGTGAAGGGGCTGGCAGCCGACGGCGAGGAGATTCTGGTGGAGCCTGTGGGCAACATGCCCGTGATCAAGGACCTGGTGGCGGACATGGAGCCCTTCTGGCAGAAGGCGCGAGCGGTAGAGCCCTGGCTCCAGCCCGAGGGGCCTCCTCCGGAGCGGGAGTACCTGGTGGCCCATGAAATAATGCGCTCCCTGACGGACATCGTGGCCTGCATCATGTGCGGCGCCTGCGTCTCCGATTGCACTGTGCTGGAGACGGAGCTGGGTCTAGGCAAGCCGCCCGATCAGACGTTCCTGGGCCCGGCCGCTCTGGCCAAGGCCTATCGATTCGTGGGCGACCCGCGGGACGGCGCTGATGCCGAGCGTCTGGCGGCCCTCAGCCGTCTTGAGGGCATCTGGGATTGCACTCGCTGCAACTTCTGTCTGGAGGTCTGCCCCAAGGGCGTCGCGCCTATGGATCAGATTCTTGCCCTGCGTCGGAAGGCCATCGAGCAGGGCTATGACGAGTACCTCGGGGCTCGCCACACCCTTGAATTCGAGAAGACAGTGCGCGAGTCGAGCTGGATCTAGGGTCTAGGGAGGTTTAGAGGATGAAGTTCGCCTATTGGCCTGGCTGCAGCGTCCCCCGACAGGGGACTCCTGAACTGCGTATCACCGCGGCAGCCGTCTGTGACAAGCTGGGGATCGAGCTGGAGGACCTGAGCCTCGCTCCCTGCACCGGCTCGGGCATCCTTCAGGCGAGGGACCTCGTCTACGCCGACACCCTGAACGCCAGCACCTTCGCTATGGCGGAGGACATGGGGCTTCCCCTCATGACCATCTGTAGCACCTGTCAGGGGGTATTCAGCCAGGCCAGGAAGAGGCTGAAGGATAAGCCCGATTACCTGGCCCAGATAAACCAGACCCTAGAAGAGCAGGGGATGACGTACAGCGGTAATCTGGAGGTGAAGCACCTCCTCTGGGTTCTGGTGGAGGACTACGGCCTCGACGAGGTGAGGAAGGCCGTGGTCAGGTCTCTGACGGGCCTTCGGGTGGCCCCATTCTACGGCTGCTACCTCCTTCGTCCGACGGCCGCTCTGGGTTTCGACGAGCACCCGGAGCGCGGGACGTGCCTGGAGTCCCTCATCGAGGCCCTGGGAGCGGAGGCGGTGGAGTACCGCGGCAAGACCCTCTGCTGCGGCTACCCTCTGGTGGGCGTCAACGATGAGAACTCGGCGGCGATGGTGGGCACCCACACCGTGGAGGCCAAGGAGAAGGGCGCCGACTGCATGGTCACCCCCTGTCCCCTCTGTCACATGAACCTCGACGGCGTCCAGCCCCAGGCCAGCGAGCAGCGCGAAAGCAAGATCAACATGCCCGTCTTTCACCTGACGCAGCTTATCGGCCTGGCTCTGGGGATCGACCCGCCGGACCTGGGCTTCGACCGCCACACCGTTCAGGTCAAGAGCGTCCTCGACAAGCTGGGGCTGTGATCCGACTCCGGCCCTAGCCGATAGCCCCTTATCGTCCCCGCGGTACAATAGGGCCGACGGCCGAGGCAACGCTGCTGCTCTTGCCTGTCGGTAGCTCGAGGTGACGGATTCTCCGCATGAACGCTCTGGTTCGTCCGTGGAGGTTTTGGCGCGGGGCAGCCCTATGGGGCGGCATCTGGCTTGTCGTGCTCGCTGGGGCGATCGTCTTGAGCGTGCTGGCGGGTCTGCACTCGCGGCTGCCGGGCGACCTCGATATCACTGAGTGGGTACAGGGCTCCCTGTTCCCCGGCATGGGCGTGTCGCGATTGGTGCGGGCGGTTGGAAGCACCGAGGTGGTGCTGGGCACGGGAGGGGCGGTCGCGGTCGTCCTCTGGCTGCTGGGCAGGCGGCGCCAGGCCCTGCTATTGGGCCTGGGCTTGGTGGTGCTACCGTTTCTCCAGCACGGCCTGAAGGAACTGGTCGATAGGCCGCGCCCCACGGAGGACCTTGTCGACCTGCGTGCGGGCTTCTCCAGCCCCTCGTTCCCCTCAGGTCACGTGATGAGCCCGGCCCTGCTCTACGGCTTCCTGCTGTACGTATCGCCGCGAACAGGCTTGCCCCACGTCCTAAAGGCGGCGCTCGTGGGCTGGTGCGCCTTCGTGCTGGTCATCGCCGGGCCGGCCCAGGTCTACGTGGGGGTGCACTGGGCCAGCGACGTGGTAGGCGGATACGCCTGGGCCGCCGTGCTGCTCCTTCCGCTGGTCTACGCAGACCAGATCATGAGCCGACGGCGGTGGTGAGGGCCTCCTGCCGGCAAGCGGTCTAGATGACGGCTAGCTTGTAGCGGGACTTGCCCTCCTCCAGCAGGTCGCCGCCGTGGATGTCGTTGCAGACGATGACCGGGAAGTCCTCTACCTCCAGACGGCGCACGGCTTCAGTGCCCAGATCCTCGTAGGCCACGATGTCCACCTTCTTGATCTGGCGGGCCAGCAGGACGCCCGCGCCGCCCACGGCGATGAAATATACCCCCTTGTGCTGCTTGAGGGCGTCTCGCACGGCCTGCCCGCGGCCGCCCTTGCCGATGATCCCCTTTAGGCCGGCGGCCAGCAGGGGAGGCGTGAAGCGGTCGAGCCGCATGGAGGTGGTCGGCCCGGCCGAGCCGATGACCTGGCCGGGCTTGGCGGGTGTTGGCCCCACGTAGTAGATCACCTGGCCGCCGATGTCGAAGGGCAGAGATTCGCCCTTGTCCAGCGCCTCGACCATCCGCCGATGGGCAGCGTCGCGGGCGGTGTAGATCACCCCCGTGAGGCGCACGTCATCGCCAGCGCGGAGCTTCTCGACGGTCTCGTCGGTCAGGGGAAGCTTGATGTCCATGTTCGGTCTCCCCTCCTACAGCACCGCTTCTTTGAGGCGGGCGCTGTGGCACTGAATGTTCACCGCCACCGGTAGGGACGTGATATGCGTGGGGTGAGTCTCCACATGCACCGCCAGGGCAGTGATCCGTCCGCCCACCGCCTGGGGTCCCAGGCCCAGGGCGTTCACCTTCTCCAGGAGCTCTCGCTCCAGGTCCACCACCTCGGCGTCGGCGTTCGGCCGGCCCACCTTGCGGGTGAGGGCCTTCTTGGCCAGGGACATGGCCAGTTCGGCAGTGCCGCCGATCCCCACGCCCACGATGATCGGCGGGCAGGGGTTGCCGCCCGCCTCCTCCACCGCTCGCAGGACGAAATCGGTAACGCCCTTCTTGCCCTCGGCGGGCAGCAGGATAGCGAGGCGGCTCATGTTCTCGCAGCCGCCGCCTTTGGGCATCACCTGGATCTTCAGCTTATCGCCGGGCACGATCTCGGTGTGGATGACGGGCGGGGTGTTGTCCTTGGTGTTGACGCGGGCGGAGAAAGGCCTCTCCACCATGGACTTTCGCAGGTAGCCCTTGTCATAGCCCTCGATCACGCCCTGCTTGATGCACTCGCTCAGGTCGCCGCCCACAATGTGCGCGTCCTGCCCGACCTCCAGGAAGACCACCGTTGTGCCTGTGTCCTGGCAGAGGGGGAGCATTTCCTTCTTGGCCAGTTCGGCGTTTTCCAGGATCTGGTCGAGGATCTTCTGGCCGAGAGGCGATTCCTCCCTGTCCCGCGCCTTCTTCAGCGCCTGAAGAACGTCCTCGGGCAGCAGGGAGGCCGCCTCCTGGCAGAGGCGCGCTACCGTTTCGCTGATGGTCTGACAGTTGATATCCCGCATGTCACCTCGATTCTGGCCGGCTCCTCCCCCGGCTAGGGCTTGATCAGGCCGACCAACTCAAGTACGGCGTCGGCGGCCTTCTTGAGGCCCGCGAGCTCGTCCGGCTCGAGTTTGACCTCAATGACCTTCTCCAGTCCGCCGGCGCCCAACTGGGCCAGCACTCCCACGAAGGAGCCCTTGATGCCGTATTCGCCCTCCAGGAAGATGCCGCAAGGCAGGATGCGCTTGCGGTCCAGCAGGATGGACTCCACCATCTCTACTGTGGCCCAGGCCGGGGAGTACCAGGCGCTGGTGCCCAGAAGGCCGACGATCTCCGTCCCCGCCTTGCGTGTGCGCTCAACGATGGCGTCGATGCGCTCCTTGGACAGAAGCTGGCGCAGGGGCACGCCCCCGATGAAGGCGTGGCTGACGATGGGGACCATGGTGGCATCGGTGTGGCCGCCCAGCACGTAGGCATCGACGTCCTTGACCGATGCTCCCACTTCCCAGCCCAGGAAGGTGCGGAAGCGGGTGCTGTCCAGCATGCCGCCCTGGCCGATGATGCGGTTGCGGGGCAGGTTCGAGGACTGCTTGGCGACGTGGCACATGGCATCCATGGGGTTGGCGAACTCGATGATGATGGTATCGGGGGAGTGCTGAACGGCCTTCTTGGCCACGTCTCGCACGATGCCCGCGTTTTTGTTCACCAGGTCCTCGCGGCTCATGCCGGGCTTCCGGGGGAGGCCGGAGGTGATCACGACCACGTCCGAGCCGGCCGTGTCCTTCCAGTCGTTGGTGCCGATGATGCGGGCGTCGGAGCCCACCAGCGGTCCTGCGTGGGCCTGGTCTAGGGCCTTGCCCTGGGGCAAGCCCTCGATGATGTCCACGAGGACGATGTCGCAGTAGCCCTTCGCCTGAAGGATCTCGACCATCGATCCGCCGGTAGCGCCAGCCCCGACGATGGTTACCTTTTTGCGCATAGCAGCTTACCTTTCCTTTCTTCTGGCCTAGCTTTGGGAGCTGCGAATCTGGTTCAGCAGCCCGCCGGCCAGCACAATCTCCACTTGACGCGGCGTCAGCTCGTGACGAGCGGTGAATTCATATCCTTGGATGGTGTTGCGTACTGTGATTTGGTCTCCATCTCTTATTGCTTGCCGCACGTTGGGGATCAGCAGCACGTCGCCGGCGTTCAGGCGCTCGTAGTCTGCCTCGTCGATGAAGCGCAGGGGCAGGATGCCGAAGTTGATCAGGTTGGTGTGGTGCATGCGGGCGAACGTCTTGGCGAACACGGCCTTCACCCCGAGATACATGGGGGCGAGGGCGGCGTGCTCGCGGCTGGAGCCCTGGCCGTAGTTGGCTCCGCCCGCGATCATGCTGACGCCTGCCTGCTTGGCGCGCTGGGGGAAGGTCCAGTCCACATAGTTGAACACGTACTTGGAGATGGCAGGGATGTTGGAGCGGAGGGGCAGGACCTTGGCTCCCGCTGGCAGAATGGTGTCGGTGCTGATGTTGTCGCCCAGCTTGAGGAGGACTTCGCCGCGGATCTCCTCCGGCATCGGCTCCGCCAGCGGCAGGGGGGCGATGTTGGGCCCGCGAACGATCTCCACCTCCTCCGGCTTCTCGGTAGGCGGAATGATCATGGAATCGTCGATGAAGAACTCCCGCGGCAGCTCGATCCGGGGCGGCTCACCCAGCTCGCGGGGGTCGCTGATGACGCCGCGCAGGGCGGTGGCGGCCGCTACCTCGGGGCTGGCCAGGTGGACGAGGTCGTCGGGGGTGCCGCTGCGGCTGGGGAAGTTGCGATTGAAGGTGCGCAGAGAGGTCGCGCCGGTAGGAGGCGCCTGGCCCATGCCGATGCAGGGGCCGCAGGCTGACTCCAGGATGCGAGCGCCCGACTGGATGAGGTCGGCCAAAGCGCCGGAGTGGGCGATCATGGTGAACACCTGGCGCGAGCCGGGGCTTATCGTCATGCTCACCTGCGGGTGCACGGTGCGGCCCTTGAGGACGCTGGCCACCACCATCAGGTCGTGGTAGGAAGAGTTGGTGCAGCTACCTACACAGACCTGAGCCACTTCTGTTCCGGCCAGCTCGCGCACGGGAACGACCGCGTCGGGGCTGGAGGGGCAGGCGACAAGCGGTTCCAGAGTGCCGAGGTCGATCTCGACCACCTCATCGTACTCGGCGTCGGGGTCGGCGGCCAGGGGGCGCCATACGTCCTCGCGCTTCTGGGCGCGCAGGTATTCGCGGGTCCGCTCGTCGCTGGGGAAGATGGAGGTGGTGGCACCCAGCTCGGCGCCCATGTTGGTGATGGTGGCCCGCTCGGGCACGGAGAGAGTGTCCACGCCCGGGCCGCCGTACTCGAAGACCCTGCCCAGGCCGCCCTTCACCGTCTGGCGGCGCAGCACCTCCAGGATGATGTCCTTGCCCGAGATCCAGGGCGGCAGGCTACCAGTAAGGCGCACCAGCACTACCCTGGGGGCTATCACGAAGAAGGGCTGGCCGCCCATGGCCACCGCCACATCGAGGCCACCGGCTCCCATGGCCACCATGCCCAGGCCGCCGCCGGTAGGAGTGTGGCTATCTGACCCCACGAGCGTCTGCCCCGGCACGCCGAAGCGCTCCAGATGCACCTGGTGGCAGATGCCATTACCCGGGCGGGAGAAGTAGATGCCGTACTTGGCGGCGATGCTCTGGAGAAAGCAATGGTCGTCGGCGTTCTCGAAGCCGGCCTGGAGCATGTTGTGGTCGATGTAGCTGACCGAGAGCTTGGTGCGCACCCGGGGGATGCCCATGGCCTCGAACTGGAGGTAAGCCATGGTGCCGGTGGCGTCTTGGGTAAGGGTCTGATCGATTCGGATGCCTATCTCGGTTCCGGGCTCTAACTTCCCGGCGACTAGGTGCTCTTCCAGGATCTTGTAGGTCAGATTCTTAGCCAAGGTTTCGAGTTCCCTCCTCGGACTCCACCTGGCAACAGACCGGCCCCCTCGGCCTGCAAACATTGCCGTAAGACGCCGCAAGACACTTGCTGGTGCTGTAGCATAATGGCCTGACCGACATGCCCCCTGTGCTGGGAGAGAAGATTCGCAAAATCCCTGGGATTCAGAGCACTACCTCCCTGATCACCCTTCCTCGTTGAGACTAGGCCCTTCACTGTTCTCTGCTTGACCTTTCAGAGGCAGTGTCTGCTGCCACTGTGCTGTCCTAGGGGCTAATTATTGCCATGACCGCGTCTTTGGGTACCGAATCCCCAGGGCCAAAGTTTATCGCCTTGACCGTTCCATCGATTGGGCTGGGGATGTTGTTCTGCATCTTCATGGCCTCGAAAACGACGATCACATCGCCAGCCTTGACCTTATCTCCCACGTTCACCTCATACTGGATGACCATTCCCGGCATAGGCGACACGATCACCTCGTCTCCTGGCGCGACCTCTGCGCCCGCGGCTGCCGGTGGCGCTTCCTCCTTCTTCGGCGGTGCTGCCGGGGCGGGCGCAACGGTGCGAGCGGTCGGGGGGGCCACAGGGGTCGCCGAGGAGCCTCCGACCGGTTCCACGTCTACCTGATAGTATTCATCGCCCACAAAGACGTTGAAGGTGCGGACACCAGGGCCTTTCGGAGGCGGCGCCACGTCGGGCTTTTTCACCACCTTGCCCGCCTTGGCCAGTTCGATAAGTTCGTCCTCTTTCTGCACTTCCTCCAGGGTCCTCGGCGCCTTTGGCGGCTTCCAGTCGTCCGGGATTTCCTTATCCAGGCCATACTTCAGTCTCAGGAACCTCTTCCCGGTAGTGGGATAGAGAGCATATATGAGGGTATCGGCACTATTCTTGGCGATGTCCTTGGTGTCTTCCTTGGCCTTGTCCAGCTCCGGCTCAAGCATGTCGGCGGCGCGAACGGTGATCGGCTTCTCGCCGCGCTCATAGCCTTTGAGGGCCATCTTTTGCACCTTGGGGTCAATTGGGAGCGGTGACTTGCCGTAAAGGCCCCAGCAGTAGTCCTTCACCTCTTTGGTGATCATCTTGTAGCGCCCGGCGAGGACGTTCTGCACCGCCTGGACCCCGACGATCTGGCTGGTAGGGGTGACCAACGGGGGAATACCGAGGTCCTGGCGCACCCTGATCGTCTCTTGGTGGCATTCGTGCAACCTATCAAGGGCGCCGGCAGCCTTCAACTGGGCGATGAAGTTGGAGGTCATGCCGCCAGGGATCTGGTGGGACAGCACCTCAGGATCGATAACGGCCATCCTTGAGGTGTCGAGGAAGTCCCTGTACTTGGGGGCGATCTGCTCGATCATTCGATCGCACTTGACCAGTTGTTCGACATCGAGGCCGGTGTCCCTCTCTGTTCCGTAGAGCGTTACGACGAGCGGCTCGATGGCCGGGTGGGAAGTACGGTGGGCAAACGGAGCCAGGGAGGTATCGACGACATCGACGCCGGCCTCGATGGCTTTGAGGTGGGCCATGCCGGCCTGGCCGCTGGTGTAGTGGGTGTGGAGCTGAACGGGTACGCGCAGACGCTCCTTGAGCGCCTTGACCAAGTCATACGCATCGTAGGGGGATATGAGCCCGGCCTGGTCCTTGATGCAGATGGAGTCAGCCCCCATCTCCTGAAGGATGAGCGCCTTGTTGACGAAGTAGTCGATGTTGTAGACGGGTCCACCCAGGCGGGGCTGGGTAAGTGAATAGCATATCGCTCCCTGGATGTGCTTGCCGGTCTCCTTGATGGCCTTGTAGGCCGTCTCGTGATTGCGCTCATCGTTTACGGCATCGAACACCCTGAAGATGTCGATGCCCGCCTCAGCCGCCTCGTGGCAGAAGGCTCTGACTACGTCGTCCGGGTAGTTGCGATAGCCAACGAGGTTCTGCCCTCGCAGCAGCATCATGAGCTTGGTATTGGGTAGGAGCTTCTTGAGGATTCGCGGTCTCTCCCAGGGGTCCTCACCCAGGAAGCGATGGGGGACGTCGAAGGTGGCTCCTCCCCAGACCTCCATGGCGTAGAAGCCGCACTTGTTCATCTCATCGGCAAGGAACTCTATGTCCTCGGTGCGCATCCGCGTAGCCAGGAGGGACTGATGTCCGTCCCGAAGGGTGATATCGCAGATCTTGACCGGGTTTTTCGCCTTCGGTCTCGTTTTCACCTTCTCAGGGGTCAGTTCGCTTGCTGGGATCATGTTTCCGCCCTCCTCCCTGCCCTTCTCTAGGCCATCCTTCGGCGCCACGAGGCTGGTGGTCTCATTACTTCGCGGCGGCCAAAGATCCGCCAGAGGCTGATTGGCGCGAGAGGTCTGGGCTCTGGCACCACGGCCAAACGAGCCCTCTCTTCCTCTTCCAGATAAGCGGTGATGGCGGCCATGATGGCTGCCTTTAGCCCTTTCTTCTCCTCTACGGCCGTCATCACGCAGATGCTATTAGACAAAAAATCTGCCACCCTCTTCGGATGGTCCGGCGTCCCGTCTGGTGTTCAGCATGTATGGCTGTGAGCAATTCTGGAGCCCTTCCGCGCTCCTTTGTGGCCTATCCTCCTCCAACAGTTGCGGTCCTAGCCGCCCACCCCGGAGCGCTGCTGAGGGCGGCCGGGACCTATAAGGGTATGTTGCCGTGCTTCTTAGATGGGTTGCTATCGGCCTTATTCTGCAGCATCTCCAGGGCGCGAATGATCTGGTAGCGCGTCTGCCGCGGGTCGATGACATCATCGATGAAGCCGCGGGAAGCGGTGACATAAGGGTTGGCGAACCTGGCCCGGTAGTCCTCGGTGAGCTGCTGGCGTTTCTCATCGGGATTCTTGGCGCTCTCGATCTCGCGGCCGAAGATGATGTTCACCGCTCCATCGGGCCCCATGACCGCGATCTCGGCGGAGGGCCAGGAGTAGTTGATATCGCCGCGGAGGTGCTTGCTGCCCATAACGATGTAGGCGCCGCCGTAGGCCTTGCGTACGATAACGGTGACCTTGGGAACGGTGGCCTCGGCATAGGCATAGATAAGCTTGGCGCCGTGAGTGATGATGCCGCCGTGCTCCTGACTGGTGCCGGGCAGGTAGCCGGGGACATCGGCCAGGGTGATGATGGGGATGTTAAAGGCATCGCAGAAGCGGACAAAGCGAGCCGCCTTGCGGGAGGACTCGATGTCCAGCACGCCCGCCAGCATCTGGGGGTTGTTGGCCACGATGCCCACTGGCCAGCCGTTCATGCGGGCAAAGCCCACGGTGATGCTCTGGGCCCAGGATGCGTGCACCTCCATGAAGTCGCCGTCGTCGATGATGCGGTGGATGACATCGTGTATGTCGTAGGATTGAGAGGGATCAGGCGGCACGATCTCCAGCATATCGTCAGCCGTCCGCCTGGGGTCGTCCTCGGGCTCCAGGCGCGGAGGGTCGTCCATGTTGTTGGACGGGAGGAAGGAGAGCAGGCGGCGGACCTCGTTCAGGCAGGCCTCCTCGCCAGCGATGGCAAAGTGGCAGACGCCGCTCTTGGTGGCGTGGGGCTTGGCCCCGCCCAGGTCCTGGTGGCTCACCTCTTCGCCGGTGACGGCACGGACGACATCGGGGCCGGTGATGTACATCTGGCTGGTGCCCTCTACTGCGAAGACGAAGTCGGTGATGGCGGGGGAGTAGACGGCGCCGCCGGCGCAGGGCCCCATGACCACCGAGATCTGGGGTACGACCCCTGAGGCTAGAACGTTGCGCAGGAAGATATCGCCGTAGCCCTTGAGGCTGGCCACCCCCTCCTGGATGCGAGCACCCCCTGAGTCTTCGATGCCGATGATGGGGACGCCCACCTTCATGGCCAGGTTCATGACCTTGACGATCTTCTCAGCCACGGCCTCCGAGAGGGAGCCGCCGACGACGGTGAAGTCCTGGGCGAAGACCAGGACAACGTTGCCACCGATCTTGCCGTAGCCTGTGACTACGGCGTCGCCGTAGAAGCGCTGCTTGTCGATGCCGAATTCGGTGCCCCGGTGGACGACCAGGGCATCGAGCTCTTCGAAGCTGCCTTCGTCCAGGAGAAGGCTGAGGCGCTCTCGCGCTGTGAGCTTGCCGCGAGCGTGCTGGGCTTCGATACGCTCCTTGCCGCCGCCCAGCCTGCCCTCTTCCTTTAGCTTGTTTAGCTCGGCGAACTTGTCCTCGATAATCATCGGTTCCTCAGGAGAAATGCGCAATCCTTATGGGATTTTTGATGCTAGCATGCCTCCCTATATGGCGCAAGGGAGTTCGGCTTACAACTGTCTATATATTGCATCAAACCTTAGGGCGAAGGCGAAGGCGTGGGTATTATGAGCTCTTGTCCCACTACAAGGCTGGTAGGGTCGGTGATGCCGTTGGCCTCCATCAGTTCTTCAACAGAGATGCCAAGCTGCTCGGCGATAGAGCCCGGATAGTCGCCTTCCTGAACGACGTAGACCCCCTCGGCGCTGGGCGTGGCGGTGGCAGCCTCGCCCTCTGGGGTTGCGGTGCCCTCCGGTACCACGCTGGATTCCTGGCCTGGGATGACGAGCGTTTGCCCTACAGAAAGGGTAGACGGATCGGTGATCTCGTTGACCTCCATGAGCTCTTCCACGCTCACCTCGAAGCGCAGGGCGATGTCGAAGAGGGTGTCGCCTGCCTGAACGGTGTACGTTCCGGCCCCCGGTCCCACGGGGCCTGGCCCTCCCTCGACGTAGACCACGGCTGGAGGCGTTGCCCAGGGCGTGGACGTGGCAACGGTGTCAGGGTCGGTGAGGCCCTGGGCGCCGGCAGTACCGGCCGTCTCCTCTTCGCCACAAGCTAGCGTCAGGACGATGAGAGCCACGAGGAGCGCCGGCAAAAGAAGCCTTTTGAAAATCATCATCCTCTTCCCCCCGCTGGCACTGCCTGACCACGCGTTTCGGAGGCATATTACAATAAACGGCTGGCTAGCGGCAAGGAGTTGACCCAAGAGTCTTGAGAGATCCTTTGTGGCTTCAGGGGCTCGCCAGTTCGGCCAGCGCTAGGAGGGCCAGCTTGGCGGCCTCCTCCAAGAGCTGTGGCTCGACGAACTCGGCTCGGTCGTATTCGGTGTGGTAGTGGGGATCTTCGAAGCGATGAATGAAGATGGCGGGGATGCCCGCGTCCATGAAGCTGACGTGGTCGCTGCTGAGACGAGGCTCGGTCGGCACTGGGTCCAGACCCAGCGCTGCCGCCTCCTGGTCGATCTTCTCTACCAGGCTGGGCGAGCCCATGAGCTGCCACTCGGCGCCCACGCCCACCATGTCCAGATTGACCATCGCCTGTGGGGTGGGCTGACCCTGGGAGGTGAGGGCGGCGACGAAGTGGCGGCTGCCGGACAGCACCGTCTCCTCGGCGCCAAAGGCGACAAAGCACACCCCTTCCCCCTGGTCGCTCAGGTCGAGGACGCGCGCTATCTCCAGGAGGGTGGCGCTGCCCGAGGCGTTGTCGTTGGCTCCCGGCCCCGCCGCCACGGAGTCGTAGTGGGCGCCCACAATGACCTGGCAATCGTCCTGGGGCGAGCGGGCGATGATGTTCTGGGAGGTCTCGGTCTCCTGACCCGACTGCACGGACAGCCGCACCGTCAGCGGGCCCTCCTCCAGCAGGGCCTGAAGCTGGCGGCCTTCGGCCTGCGATAGGGAGAGCGCTGGTATGGGGCTCTCCTCCTGGAGGTCGCCTCGGAAGGGGCCCTCAACGTTGTTGTAGATGACCACCGCCGCAGCGCCGGCGGCAGCGGCATTGGTCACCTTCTCGGAGAAAGATAGGTCTCCTCTTTCGGTGAGGGCGATGCGTCCTTTCAACCCCTCGGGCGGGAAATCCTGGGGTCGTCCAAGACCTGCCGGCACCAGCTCCGCCGTCACCTCTCCACCTCCGCTGAGGCGAAGGGGGCGGGGGTTCAGTGAGAGAGGCGCGGGCGCGAGTACTTCCAGGGCGGCCGTCTCGACATAATATCCAAACGTGAATTGCTGCTCCTCTGTCTGATAGCCATAGGTGATGAGCTGCTGGGAGATGTATTGGGCCGCCTGGCGCTCGGCGTCGCTGCCGGCGGGCCGCGAGCCGATGTCCTCGGCGAGAGCCAGCACGTGGCGGTAGGCCTGGTCGCCGCTGACGAGCGAGGCCGCAGGCGACCAAGAGGTGGCGGTGGTAGGGCTGGCGGCGGGAGAGGGCTCGGCGGATGGCTCTGTGCCTTGGCAGGCCACGAGGGAGACGCAGGCAAGGATCAGGGCGCAGAGAAATGAGAGGCGGGGCAGAAGGCGAATGAACCTCGGAGGGGTCAGGAGGTTGGGGAAGGAATGGCTAGCGATGGGTTCGCCCCCCTGAGCGCCAGCGATTCCACCATGAGCGCAGGCGCTCGCCGATGCCCGGCTCACGGACCTCCAGCGGTCGGCCGCGCCAACGCTTCTCGACGTACTGGGGGGGGCGGCGCAGCGCGAAGATGAAGGCCGCCACGAAGATGATCAGGCCGGCGACTAGCACCATCTGGGTGATCGATTTGCCGCCGAAGCCGAAGTAGGCCGCTATGATCAGGACTATGCCCACCAGCATCACCCGGCCTACGGTGATGCGCGGCAGGTGGGAGGCGGACCAGCGACCCACGCTGCTAGACCAACGGGACAACCTGCGGCGGATGCGTCGCCAGAGGGGCTCTCTCAGGGGGAACTTCTTGTACTTGCCGAGGATCTCTTCGATCTCTTGCTGCATCCTGTCCGACATGGTGCTCTCGCTCCCTAGGGATTGCCTTGACGCCGCTATTCTACAATGGCCTCGTCAGGGGGTCTACATAGTAGCGCCTATCTGCGTGACGATTGCTGTCGAGGCAGGGTCTTGGCAGGCCGTCGTTGGTGCTTATAATAGTAGCCGTTGTCGTCGGTGGCAGTTTGGCCTGCTTGGGAGGAGACAAGGATGGACTGGCGCGAGGAGTATCAACGCAAGCTGGGGTCAGAGGACGAGGCGGTCAAGGCGGTGAAAGAGGGCGACAGGGTGGTGGTGCCGTTTGGCACGCCCAGGATCCTGCCCGCCGCCCTCGCTCGCCGCCGCCAGGAGCTGGGCCGCATCGACCTGCGGCTGGCCGCCCCCGCCGTCGACCCCGGCTGGCTCCAGCCGGGCTGGCAGGATGTGTTCAGCATCGAGTTCGAGATGTTTATTGGCGACTTCGCCCGCCACGTCACCGACGACCGCCGCGGCACCTACCTGCCCAACACCTTCTCCCTCGGCTTTAAGGCCCAGGATGAGGGGCGGCCGGAGAAGGAGCGGATAGACGTGCTGATGGTGGGCGTGACGCCTCCGGACGAGCGCGGCTACTGCACCTTCGGCCCTCACTACTGGAACAAGGGGAGCTACGCGCGGCGGGCCAGGACGGTCATAGCCGAGGTCGACCCGCTACTGCCGAGGATGCATGGCGACTGCCGCATACATGTCTCCAAGCTGGACCATATCGTGGAGCTGCCGGATACCCCCGTCACTCGGGAGATGGTGGAGGAATGGCTGGCTCCCCTGCCGCCGGAGCGCCGGGCTGACATGATGAGCATCCTTGAGCTGGCAGGGGACTTCAGTCGCCTGGCTCCTGTAGGGCCCCTTATCGCCTTCGTGGAGCCCGACGTCCTGCGCCGCTACCTGGGCCTTATGGAGCCGCCCGACTTCGTTAAGGCCATAGCTGGCTATCTGAACGAGCTGGTGCCCGACGGAGCCACCATCCAGATAGGGATAGGCGAGCCGAGCGCTCTGATGCCGAAGGCAGGCGCCTTCGACAACAAGGTGGACCTGGGCCTGCACACGGAGATGGCGGCGCCGGGCCTCGCCAAGCTGGTGGAGGCTGGGGTCGTCAACGGCAAGCGCAAGACCATCCATAAGGAGAAGGCAGTGGCGGTGGCCTGGTCCGGCGCCAACGATGAGGACCTGGCGATCATCGCAGACAACCCCGCCTTCGAGCTGTATGACCCCGAATATCTGCTGGACATCAGGGTCGTTGCCCAAAACGACAACTACTGCGCCATAAACAACGCCCTGTCGGTGGACCTTACCGGCCAGATCAACTCCGAGAGCGTGTTCGGGGCGCGGATGATCAACGGCACCGGCGGTCAGCCGGAGACTCACATTGGGGCGCTGCTCTCCAAGGGTGGGCGTGCCATCACCCTGTTGCCGTCCACGGCCCTGGGCGGCAGCGTCTCCCGCGTCGTCGCCCAGCAGGAACAGGGCTCCCTCATCACGATACCCCGCTTCTTCGCCGACATAGTGATCAGCGAGTACGGCGTGGCTCGCCTCATGGGGAAGAACCACCGCCAACGAGCCGAGGAGCTGATCGCCATCGCCCATCCGGACTTTCGCGCCGAGCTGAGGAAGGAAGCGCAGCGGCTGTTCTACCCGTAGGAGGTTGGCCTGCTGTCAGGCGGGAGAGAGAAGGAGGCGGAATGAGGATCGGCGCCCACGTTTCCACGGCTGGCGGGCTGGAAAAGGGCATCGAGCGGGCCCAGGTCATGGGGGCGGAGACCATCCAGATCTTCGGGGCTCCTCCTCAGACCTGGCGGAGAAAGGCCCATCCCCCGCAGGAGGCTGAGGCCTTTCGGGCCCAGGCGGCGGCGGCCGACATCTGGCCGGTCTTCATCCACGGCGTCTATCTGGTGAACCTGGCCACCAGCAACCCCGAGAACCTGATCAAGTCCCAGGACGCCCTCATCGCCGATATGGCGCTCAGCTCGGCCATTAGAGCCAAGGGGGTCATTTTCCACATCGGCAGCCATCGGGGGGCGGGCTACGCAAAGGTGTTCGGCCAGATCGTGGACTCAGTTCGCCGCGTGCTGGCCGAGACGCCCGACGATACCTGGCTCATCCTTGAGAACAGCGCCGGCATGGGCGATAGCATTGGCCGACGGTTCGGCGAGCTGGGGGCTATCATGAAGGAGGTGGCCAGCCCGCGCCTGAAGGTCTGCTTCGACACCCAGCACGCCTTCTCCTCCGGCTATGACGTGGCGACGGCGGGCGGGCTGGCGGCGACCGTGGACGAATTCGAGCGTGAGGTGGGGCTGGCGCACCTGGTGGCGATCCATGCCAACGACTCGAAGTGCCCGCTGGGGGGCGGCGTCGACCGCCACGAGAACATCGGCGAGGGCCACATCGGCCGCGCGGGGTTCGAGGTGATCATGGCTCACCCCGCCTTCCGCGACCTGCCGTTCCTGCTGGAGGTGCCCGGCTTCCCCAAGGAGGGCAAGAAGCCCGAGGGGCCGGACAAGGAGAACGTGGATCGCCTCAAGGCGATAGCGGCGGCGGTGCGCTAGCGGGCCTTCTGTCAGCCCTTCGGGCCGGCGGGTAGCTCCAGCCCGTAGATGGACCGGAGCACCTCAAGGAAGGCCTGGACGGTTCGGACCTCTCCTACGCTTTCTTTAG